>NZ_JBSMTL010000025.1:0-1022 GCF_054054385.1 Gemella taiwanensis | reverse complement strand
ATTATTACTAGTGCCTGTGGTTCACTTGTAATCGGACTATCAGCCTTCGCTGGTTACGAATACGGAAAACAGCAAACATTTCAAACAACATCACTAGTACAAAATACAGCACAAGCAAAGAAAATTAATTACTCAGACAAAGTTAGTTCTGTTGTCGTTAGTGAAATCACTGATGATGGATACGTGACACTTCACGGAGATCACAGTCACTTTGAAAAAGGATTAGTACCATATAACGCTAAAATTCTTGATTCATTAGTTTATAAAAATAAGGATTATAAATTTAAAGATGAAGATATTCAATATGAACTTGCAGAAGGTTATGTTATAAAAGTTAATGGTAAATATTACTACTATCCAAAAGAAGGCATAAATCAAAGTAATATTGTCGATGAGAAAACTGCTAAAGAAATTTCAGCTCATGCACATCACCATCATCATGGAGAAACTAGTGAATCTAAAGAGAGTGGAGATCACTACACATTTAATCCTAAAGATATTGTAAGTGAAACTGCAGATGGTTATGTAGTACGTCATGGAGATCATTTCCACTATATTAAGAAAAGTGAACTATCAAGATCTCAATTATCACAAGCAAGCAAAGTAGAAACTAACAGTTCATTACCAGCATCGACTGTAGGAATAACAACTCCAACAAGTGATGGATATATCTTTAAAGGTGAAAATGATATAATAGGAAAAAACAGTTTTGGATTTATAGTTAAACACGGTAGTCACCAACACATAATACCTTATTCTCAATTAGTAGGTACAAAATGGGAATACTTAGTAAATAACACTAAAGCTCCAGCAGCTACTACAAATACAACAGCTGTGAATATTCCAAAAAACAATACAACAAATAACGAAAAACAAGAGCTACATAAAGATTCATCAAGTACAGAAGATAATTATACATTTAATCCAAAAGATATTGTAAGTGAAGATGAAAATGGTTATACAGTACGTCATGGTGATCACTTCCACTATATTCCTAAAAACAAAGTAGAAAAACCTGCTGA
>NZ_JBSMTL010000023.1:0-1800 GCF_054054385.1 Gemella taiwanensis | reverse complement strand
AGGCTCCTACCTATCCTGTACATACTGCATCAAAATTCAATATCAAGCTACAGTAAAGCTCCATGGGGTCTTTCCGTCCTGTCGCGGGTAACCTGCATCTTCACAGGTACTATGATTTCACCGAGTCCATCGTTGAGACAGTGCCCAAATCGTTACGCCTTTCGTGCGGGTCGGAACTTACCCGACAAGGAATTTCGCTACCTTAGGACCGTTATAGTTACGGCCGCCGTTTACTGGGGCTTCAATTCATACCTTCGCTTACGCTAAGCACTCCTCTTAACCTTCCAGCACCGGGCAGGCGTCAGCCCCTATACTTCACCTTACGGTTTTGCAGAGACCTGTGTTTTTGTTAAACAGTCGCTTGGGCCTATTCACTGCGGCCTACTCTCGTAGGCACCCCTTCTCCCGAAGTTACGGGGTCATTTTGCCGAGTTCCTTAACGATGGTTCTCTCGCTCACCTTAGAATTCTCTTCCCAACTACCTGTGTCGGTTTGCGGTACGGGCACCTCTTATCTCGATAGCGGCTTTTCTTGAGAGTTTGGCTTCATTGACTTCGCTACTATATTTCGCTCCCCATCACACTTCAGTCTTATGAGCAGCGGATTTGCCTACTACTCAACCTTTGTGCTTAGACGTCCTATTCCATCAGGACGATCAATTAGCCTCCTCTGTCCCCACTTCTCTCAAACGATATTTGGTGGTACAGGAATTTCTACCTGTTGTCCATCGGCTTCACCATTCGGCTTCACCTTAGGTCCCGACTTACCCAGAGCGGACGAGCCTTCCTCTGGAAACCTTAGTCATTCGGTGGATAGGATTCTCACCTATCTTTCGCTACTCACACCGGCATTCTCACTTCTAACCTCTCCACCTCGCCTTACAGCTCAGCTTCTATGATGTTAGAACGCTCTCCTACCATATAACATTAGTTATATCCGCAGCTTCGGTTGTATGTTTAGCCCCGGTACATTTTCGGCGCGATGTCACTCGACCAGTGAGCTATTACGCACTCTTTAAATGGTGGCTGCTTCTAAGCCAACATCCTGGTTGTCTGTGCATCATCACATCCTTTTCCACTTAACATACAATTTGGGACCTTAGCTGGCGGTCTGGGCTGTTTCCCTTTCGACTACGAACCTTATCACCCGCAGTCTGACTCCCGTTGATATTTATCTGGCATTCGGAGTTTGTCTGAATTCGGTAACCCGGGATGGGCCCCTAGTCCAAACAGTGCTCTACCTCCAGTAAACTCACAACGAGGCTAGCCCTAAAGCTATTTCGGAGAGAACCAGCTATTTCCAAGTTCGATTGGAATTTCTCCGCTACCCACAGCTCATCCAAACACTTTTCAACGTGTCCTGGTTCGGTCCTCCATTCAGTGTTACCTAAACTTCAACCTGGCCATGGGTAGATCACTTGGTTTCGGGTCTACTCCATCATACTATTTCGCCCTATTAAGACTCGCTTTCGCTTCGGCTCCATGTCTTCCACTTAACCTCGCATGATAAAGTAACTCGCCGGTTCATTCTACAAAAGGCACGCCATCACCCCCGAAAGGGCTCTGACTACTTGTAAGCACACGGTTTCAGGTTCTCTTTCACTCCCCTCCCGGGGTTCTTTTCACCTTTCCCTCACGGTACTGGTTCACTATCGGTCACTAGGTAGTATTTAGCCTTACCAGATGGTCCTGGTAGATTCCGACGGAATTCCTCGTGTTCCGCCGTACTCAGGTGCTCTCTCTCGCCAACTTAGCATTTCGTATACAGGACTTTTACCTTCTACGGTCTAACTTTCCAGCT
>NZ_JBSMTL010000022.1:0-5861 GCF_054054385.1 Gemella taiwanensis | reverse complement strand
GGGAGTAAAAACCATCACTTACAAAGCTAAATTCAAAGAAAATAAAGAAGTAGCGAATACTAGAACGAAAGTAAAAGAAGAAGTAACGAAACAACCAGTAAACAAAGTAGTCCTAGTAGGAACAAAAGAAAAAACTATTGCTCCAGGCGGAACAGTAGTAACACCGACTCCAACACCTGATTTTAAACCAGTACCAAGGGAGAAATTCAGTGTAACACCTGAAGAAGGGGTACAAAATCTTGTAGAAGAGAAACCAAGATTAGAAATTTCTACAGAAGAAATCCCATTTTCTGTAGAAAAAAGATACAATAATAAGTTAGAAAAAGGTGTACAAAGAGAAATTGCTTCTGGAGAAAATGGAACACGAAAAGTATTTTCTAAAGTAGAAATAATTGCTGGGAAAGAAAAAAGAACAGTTGTATCTACTGAGATCGAAAAAGAGGCTAAAAATCAAATTTTAGAAATTGGAACGTTAGATCCAAAAACAAATACAACTCGTAATGAAGAAAATTCAAAAGTTAAAGATATCAATAAAGATGAAAAAACTGAAAGTATTAAAGGTACATCAGTTAAAGATATCAATAAAGATGCAAAAATTGAAAGTAATAAAGGTAAATTACCGTTAACAGGTATTTCACAAATTAATACATTCATTGCAGGTATATTTACATTAATAATAGCAGGTGTACTTACAATATTCAAACGAAAAAAAAGATAGAATAGAGGAGTAGACATGTCAAAGGAAAGGTATATTTTTAAAAGAAAAGATTTAAGAAAACTGTTTAAAGTATTCTTAGCACTATCTGTAATATTTACGTTGTTTTCCCCGTGGCTAAAGACAACACAACATATAGCACGAGCTGTAGATGACGATTTAATACATAATATTCAATCTTTAGGTGATAATATTACAGTAGCACAAAAAGGGTGTGATATTGTAGTTAAGAAAAAAGATAAAACCCATTGGGCGGTCCCAAGAAAGCCGATAGATCTTGTTATTCTACAAGATGCTAGTGGATCGTTTGAAAATACAATTGGAAATGTTAAAGCTGCTCTTTCGCAATTAACAACTCCAGTAGATGCAATTAATTATGATCCTGATAATCCTCGTTTAGTATTTACAGGTGACCCAGATACTACTGACCGTGTAATGGTAGCGAGTTTCAAAGATTTAGACGGATATAGACTTTATGATAAACAACAGCAACCATCAGCTAGTTCATATGTAGATACTAGTGGAAGAAATTATGATCCGGAAAAAAGAACTTGGTATTCTTATTCAGGTAATGATATTCTCTGGTGGGATAACTCTATAAACAACTGGGTAACTAAATATGAAACTGATACTAATTTTACTGGGGATTATCGAGAAGGTACATGGGATGGAAGTAAGTATACTCTAGAATCTAGTAATTTAACAAATGATAAAACTGCTATCCATAACTTTATTAATTCTATTACAACACGTGGAGGAACTCCAACTGTTCCAGCTATTGAGGATATAATAAATAAGTATAATAGCGTAAAAGGGAATATGAATAATGATAGAAAAACAGTATTCCTTCTTATTACAGACGGAGTAGCCAATGGTGTTCGTAAAGATGGTAAAGTTGTTATTGAATATTCAGGTAAGAGAAATGATAAATTATTAGAAAAATATGGTATTGATCCACTAGATTATCAACAAATGGAAGGATCTTCAAATATCCTAGCAAGAGCGGATGAACTTACTAAAGTAGGTGCTAAACTTAAACAAGCTGTAGGAGAAAAAGGTTCTGTTGTAGTAGGTTTCTGGGAAGATTTAAAAAAATTAACTACATATGGACAATATTATAATATTTATGATAATGGTTTTAGAGACACTGGAATAAATTTTGGTGATAATAGATCTGTTCGTGAAATATTCTCAACAGCACTTAGAAGTTTAGCTTCTCCTGATAAAGTAATTAACGGGAAAAATGCAACATTCTATGTTAATGAACAAAATGATATTCAAGCATTTTCTAATAAAGTATTAGCTTCTGTAGGTAATGCGTTGATTAAGGAAAATGTACAAGGTGATTTTACAGTCACAGAAGGTTATAGAGTAAAATCAGTGAGTATAAATCATAAGAAAGTAGTCGACAAGGAAACTATTGATAAAGAACATGAAATTCGTGGAACTATAAAACAAGATGGTAATAATGTCACTATTTCAGTACCTGATGCAGCTTTTAATCCAGGAGAAAATAAATTTGATTATGAGTTAGTAAATACTGTAGAACAACCTAACCTGAGTGAAGATGAGGAAGTACCGCCAGCTGATGATTATACTCCTACAACAGAAGATAAAAAAGTTGGTGAGTTAGTAGGACGTTTCCATGTAGGGAAATACCAAACAGATTTAATCGGTTCAAAAGAGGAACGAACAGTAAAAGTTAATTCATTGAAATATTGTTATCCAAACGTTAAAAAAGAAATTAAAGATAAAAATACTACTAATGACAAAGCAGATATCAATGATCCTGTTTTAGAAGGAAAAAAATCTTATGGAGCAGTATTGGATGATGTTCGAGAAGAATTTGATTATACAGTTGATTACAGAATGAATCATATTCCACTTAACTTTGAAAAAAATGCTATGCTTATAGATCCAATAGATTATCGACTGGATGTAATTGATGCATATGTAACTGAAACGGGCTCAACTCAAAGATTAACTGACTTTACAATTAGGAAAGTTAATGAAACTGATTCTGTCACTAAGAAAGAACGAACAGTTGTAGTAGCTGATATTCCTCAAAAACCGGGAACAAAAACAGACAGTGTAGATGAAGGAAACTATGGAGGACATAAGTTTAAAAAATACACATTACATGTGAAAGTTAAGATAAAAGATGAATATCCGTATGAAAAGAGTCAAAAAGACTATATTAAAATTCTTCAGGAAAACGATGGATATGGATTAAGAAACCAAGCCTCTATAAAATGGAATGGAGAAACGAATAATCCAAGTGATGACACAGCACAAGTAAGACGTTCAAATAACGTGTTTGTTGTACCACCGGTAAAAACAGATATAGATAAAAAAGTACGTGGCGAAAGCGAAACAGTGGATCAAGGAAGAGAACATTATTACTTACCACAACGTTATGATAAGTTTATCTATGATATTAAATCTTCATGGCCAGGACTAATGGATAGCTATTCTATTGAAGACCAACTTGAACCTGAATTAGAAGTAAATAAAGCTGACATTAAGGTAATGGTTAACAATAAAGAAATTACAGATTTAAAAGATCATATTACTGTAGAAAATAACTTAGTAAAATTATCATTGGTTAAAAATGATATCACACCTAAGTTAAACAGAGCTATTCAAAATGCGAATAAAGGAAACAATGGCCCAGCTCAAATTCATATTGAAATTAAAGCGAAAATTAAAGATGGTGCAAATATAGATAGATTTAAAGATGATAATGGAGTTATTAATATACCTAATAAGGCTACTGTAAAATTAAATAATCAACCAACAGAATCTAAAACAGTTTACGTAACACCAAATGAACCAACTGTTACGAAAAAAATCAATAACACGTTAGATCATTTAAATATTCCATCATGGGATAAAAAAGATAATGCTTATAATTATAATATTAAAACTACATTACCAGGTAATATAGATGCCTATAATATATACAAAATTGAAGATGTTTTAGATCAAGATTTAGAATTACAAGAAGGTAAGAATCCAACTATTAAAGGTGAAGTTGCAGAACACTTTGACGTAAGTTATGACAGTACAACTAGAACAGTGACTGCCAAAGTAAAAGATGGTCATTTCAATCAATTGACAGGTAAGAGTATTATAGAGTTAGAAATTCCAGCAAAAATAAAAGATGGAGTTTCTCGTGAAAAAATACCTAATATAGCCAAAGTATTTTATAATACAACAAATGCAACAGGTGAACCTAAGAAATTAGAAACGCCACCTGTAACAGTAACACCACCACCAAGTGCACCAACTAAGAAAATTAATGAAACATTAGATGATTTAGTAATAAACTCAGCAAGTGAAAATGCCTATAACTATAATATAAAATCTAAGTTACCAGGTAATATAGCTGAATATAAACAATACGGTATTAAAGATAAATTAGATGATAGACTTGAATTACAAGAAGGAAAACAAGCATCAATAAAAGGCGGAAATGCAGAACATTTCGATGTAACATATGATAAAGCGACTAATACAGTAGTGGCAAAAGTAAAAGAAGGTCATTTTGAAAATCTAAAAGGAGTTGCAGAAGTAGAATTAGTAATTCCAGCAAAAATAAAAGATGGAGTAACAGAGAAAAAAATACCTAATGAAGCAACAGTAATTTTTAATCAAACAGACGCTAATGGTGAACCAAAAGAAACACCAAAAACACCACCAGTAACAGTAACGCCACCGCCACCAAGTGAGCCACCAATTACAAAAACAGTAAATGATAAAACTCATGAGGATTTAACATCGTTAACACAAGAATTTGTTTATAAAATTGAAACACAAGTTCCAAAACATGCGACAGCATTTGAAGTAACAGACACTATAAAAGATGTGTTAGAGTTTAAAGGTGCAGCAGATATAGAAGCAACTGTAGACGGAGAAACAATTACTGATGTTAAGACTGAAGGTAAAACTCTTACTGTCAAATTATCAGATGACCAAGTGAAAAACAAAGCTGGTAAAAATGTAGTAGTTAAATTTAAAGCAAGACTTAAAGATAATTTGAAAGCAGAAGAATTAACAGAATTCACTACAGAAGATGTGGTTAGAGTTCCAAATACAGCTAAATATAAAATTAATTTAAGTGATGAACCAAAATTTAATAAAGAATCACAACCAGTAACGGTTACACCACCAAAACCAAATGAGCCAGGTATTACTAAAAAAGTAAATAACCAAGGACATGTTAATTTGACTGAGCCAGAAGAAGTATTCACTTATAAAATTGAAACAACAGTTCCAATGAATGCAACTGAATTTTCTATCACAGATACATTAGTAGATGAATTAGAATTCGGAAATAATGGTACTCCAGTTTCAGCAAAAGTAGAAAATGATTTTATAGATAATAGTAATATTACTATAAAAGGACAAACATTAACGGTTAAATTATCAGATGAGCAAGTTCGAACAAAAGGTGGAAAAGCAGTAGTAGTAGAATTTGTTGCTAAAGTAAAACAAGGAGCTAACATCTCTAAATATACAGAGAAAAAAGTTCCTAATAAGGCAACATATCATATTGATAATAAATTCAATAAAGATTCAAATACAGTAACAGTAACACCACCACCAAGCAAACCGGAAATTTCTAAAAAAGTAAATGAAGCGAATCATTATGACTTACCAAACCGTAATGATGAGTTTACATATACAATAACTACGCAAATGCCTAATAATGCTAACATATTTGAAATTACGGATGAATTAAAAGAAGTATTACAATTTGTAGGAGAAAAAGGTAATACAGTAGTAAAAATTGATGGTAAAGATGCTGGAAATAAAGCGACTATTAATATAAAAGGTCAAAAACTGCAAGTTTCATTTACAGAGGAGTCTGTAAAAGGGGATGCCGGAAAAGTAATTGAAGTAACATTCAAAGCCAAAATTAGAGAGGGAGCAAACCTATCTAACTATATAACTAGTGATAAAATACAAGTACCAAACAAAGCTTCATATGATATTAACAATGATCCAAAATATCATAAAGACTCAAACGTAGTACCAGTAACACCACCAACACCAAGCGAACCAGAGATCAAGAAAGATGTAAATGGAAAAGCAAGTGAAACACTACAAAATCGAGATGAAGAATTCACATACAACATAACTA
>NZ_JBSMTL010000021.1:0-7587 GCF_054054385.1 Gemella taiwanensis | reverse complement strand
GGTAGTTAAACCAACTCCGGTTGTTCCTACTCCTGTTTTACCAAATTTAAATAATGTGGATAAACCTGTAGAGAATGTTAAACCAACTCCAGTTATTCCTACTCCTTCTTTACCTGAAGTGAATAAAGAAGATAATAAAAAAGATAACGTTACAGAAGTAAAACCTAGTGTTTTATCATTCGCTGGAGTTCAATTTAAAACTAGTGATGGGTTTGTATTAAATGAAAATACAGTAGGTACTCCTACATCATTAGGATTAGTCGTTGATCACAATGGTCACCAACACTTTGTTTATTATAAACAATTAGTAAATTCTAAATTTGAAAAATTAATTCCTCAAAAATATTTAGAACAAGCTAAAAAAGAATATAAAGAATTAGAAAATAAAGTAACTGAAAAAATAAACTACTTAGCAAGTAAAAATAATATTGATAAAAATACTATTAAATATGTCTCTACAGCAAAAGGAGATGCTCTTTCTTACAATGGAACAACTACACTATTAGAAGAAATAAATTCTGAAAACAATAATGTTGTAACTCCACCAAAAGAAACTCCAAAAGTGGAAGATAAAGTAGAAAATAAACAACCCGAAAATAACAATGAAACTTATTCTGAGGAAGTTACTAAAAAAATTAACCATTTAGCAAAAATATTAGGTATCGATCCTAAGTTAATTAAATTAGTAGAAACTGAAAATGGACAAGCATTAACTTACCCTCATGGTGATCACAGCCATACCGTATTACTAAATGCAATTCACGTTGACGAAACTGAAGTAAATATTACGGATGAAATTCAAAAACAAATTAATTATATCGCTGAGGTTTATGGAGTACCAAAAGAAGCTGTTAAAGTTACAAAAGACTTCTTTGTATTTAACGAACCTGCTCATGCATATGACCCAACTCATATTCACCCATACTTAATACCTCGTGATAAATTCCATATTCCTGAGGTTACAGGTGACGATGAAGTTGATTTCGAGAATGAATTACTTGCATTATCAAAACGTACAGGAATTCCTGCTGATAAAATTAAACGAGATGGCGATAAATTTGTAATCCCTCATGGAGATCACGATCATTTCGTTAAAATACTATCTAAAGGAGCAGATATTTACTATAAAAATAGAATTCCTAACATAACTGGAACTTATGTTGCTGGTGATTTCGATAAAGAAGCTGTATTTAAACATATTGATGAACTAAAAGCAAATAATATCGCTAAACACAGTAATGATAAAAAACAAGCAAATCGTGTTAATCGTGCATTAGATCAGTTACGCGCAACAATTGAAGAATTACCAACTAACTCTACTAAAGGTTACCTAGAAATGTTAGATAACTTTGATAAAAAATATATTCAAGAAGAAGCTAATGCTGATACTTCTAAAAATGATGAATTTATTAAAAAATATAATACTCTATTAAATCGTATTAAAGATAACGATATTGAAAAGTACAATCTTTCAAAAGTAGAATTAACTAATGAATTAAACATAGCTAGTGAAAACAAAGATGTTAATACTTTAAACAAAATCAATCACTTATTAGATGAATTACAAAAATTCGAAGACCGTGAAAGTATTACTACAGTAAGTTACATAAAATATTTCTTAGAAAACATTGATAGTGACAAGATTGATAATAAACTACGTGAGGAACTTTCTTCACTTGTAAAAGATTCTTACGAATCTCAAGCATTTATAACTAGAACACCAATGAGAACACTTGTTACAAGATTAATTAATGCGAAAAATGCACTACATTACGCTCTTGAACACAATACAAGTACTAAGGCTGAATTCGGTGAAAACTATAATAAACTTAATAAAAAAGATGAAGATGGTATAACGCTTCGTTCATCAGCAGATCAATTCGCTAAAGAAGCAAATGACCCATCATTCCCACTTGAATTTTCTAACGCAAATTATGATAAAGCTGATTTCGAAAAATATGCAGGTAAAAAAGATGAAACTAATAATTCATCATCAGATAATGAGAGTAATAAAGTAGAAAATAACTCTACAACTAATGAAAATAATAAGGTAGATAGTACACCAAGTGGTGAAACTAATACACCTAAAGATGAGAATACAACAAGTACTGAAAACAACACACCTAAAGATGAAAACACAACAGGTACTGAAAACAATACACCTAAAGATGAGAATACAACAAGTACTGAAAACAGCACATCTGAAGACGAAAGTACAACAGAAACTAAAAAAGTTGAACTTACTCCAGAAGAATCTGCAAAATTAAACTTACTTGCTGGTCTATTTAGACTTTCTCCAGATAGTATGAATGTAATAGAAACACCATATGGAAAAGCTGTAAACTTCAACCTTGGTGGAAAAAATGAAACAATATTAATTAACGATATAGATAAGTTATTAGCTGCCCTAGTTTCAAGTGCTAAACCAAAAGAAACTCCAGAAACAAATAACGAAAATAGTACGACTCTTAACGCAGAAAAAGAAGTTTCAAATTCTGAAAACAACACAACTTCAAATGACAATAAACACAATACTAACGAAGAAACAACAACATCAAAATCAGAAAATACTACAGAGAAAATAACCGAGGAAAAATAAATTAATTTCTAAAAACACTTGACAACAAAGCTTATCATAGAGTAAAATTAATTTAAATAAATATATATAATTTGATTATAGACATGTTTTAATCTAAAAACTTTTCCAGAGAGAGTACATTTGCTGAAAGTGCTTATTGTTTATTTTAAAATTCTACTATAAATAATATCAATAATAATTTTTTTAAGAATCTTTAAGATTGAATTTGGGTGGAACCACGGTATAGAAATTAATCGTCCCTTACGTCTTTGACGTAAGGGATTTTTTATTTTATACTTAATTCAATTTAAAAATAATATACAAAAGGAGAATATAAATATGTTAGATATTAAATTATTTAGAGCAAATCCTGAAATGGTAAAAGCAAAATTAGCTGCTAGAAACTTAGAGACTGATGTAGTTGACTTACTTATCGACTTAGATAAAAAACGTCGTGAACTTCTTGTTCAAGTGGAAGACCTAAAAGCACTTCGTAACAAAAAAAGTGAAGAGATTGCAATCTTAAAAAGAAAACGTGAAGATGCTTCAGATGTAATCGCTGAAATGAAACACGTTTCTGATGAAATAACAACACGCGATATTGAAGTTAAGCAAATTGCTGAAGAAATTAACGAAAAAATCATTAGAATCCCTAACTTAATTTCTGATGAAACTCCAATTGGAGAAAATGAAGATGAAAATATTGAAGTTCGCCGTATTGGTCAAGTTAGAGAATTTGATTTCGAACCAAAAGCTCACTGGGATCTAGTTGAAGAATTAGATATTGCTGACTTTGAACGTGCTGCAAAGATTTCTGGTAGTAGATTTGTGTTCTACAAAAAAGCTGGGGCAATGCTTGAACGTGCATTAATCAACTTTATGATTGATACTCACGTAGTTGAACACGGTTATGAAGAATTTATGGTACCTCAATTAGTAAACAGAACTGCTTTATTCGGTACTGGTCAATTCCCTAAATTCGTTGAAGATGTTTATACTGTTGAATCTGAAGGACTAACTCTTATCCCAACAGCAGAAGTTCCATTAACTAACTACTACAACGGTGAAATCTTAACAGAAGATATGTTACCAAAAGGTGTTACAGCATTCAGTATCTGCTTCAGATCAGAAGCAGGAAGTGCTGGTCGTGATACTCGTGGTCTTATCCGCCTTCACCAATTCAACAAAGTTGAAATGGTACGTTTTGCAAAACCTGAAAATTCTTATGAACAATTAGAAATCATGACTGGTCATGCTGAAAGCATCCTTAAAAAATTAAACTTACCATATCGTGTTATCACTCTATGTTCTGGAGATACTGGATTCTCAAGCGCTAAAACATATGATATAGAAGTATGGTTACCAAGCTATAATGCATATAAAGAAATCAGTTCATGTTCAAACTGTACAGATTTCCAAGCTCGTCGTGCTAATATGAGATTTAAACGTGAAGACACAGGTAAAATTGAATTTGTTCACACTCTAAACGGTTCTGGATTAGCTGTTGGACGTTGTTTAGCTGCAATTATTGAAAACTATCAAAATGAAGATGGTTCAATCACAGTACCAGAAGTTTTACGTCCATACATGCGTGGAATTACAAAAATCGAAAGAGATTAATTTTATTTTAAACTAAAAAATTCCAAGAGGTTTATATAAATCCTCTTGGAAT
Organism: Gemella taiwanensis; assembly: GCF_054054385.1. Lineage (NCBI taxonomy): Bacteria > Bacillati > Bacillota > Bacilli > Caryophanales > Gemellaceae > Gemella > Gemella taiwanensis. The sequence continues at coordinate 3,337 of NZ_JBSMTL010000021.1, read as the reverse complement.
TTTTTAATAGACTAATACATTAAAAATAGTGGATCAAGTTTCCCTTATCAATCTACTACTTTTAATTTTTGTAATATAGAGTTATATATCTATTTGAGTTTTTTCAAATTTGTCTAGAGCTTGTAAATATCCATCTGTTCCTGTTACATGCCATGCTAGACTAACATCTCTGAAATTATTTAGCCAATTTAACACTTTTCTTAATTTAACCGGATTATTAGCTAACACAGTTTGTGCCTTATTTTCTAATTCTGTTAGTCTACTATTAACAACAGCTTCATCAATATTACCATTTACTTTAGGTATTTCTATATAGGGTATTTTATTTTGATTATATAATCTCCATCCTGGACTCTTAATTGGATAATAATGATTATGATCCCCATGATTTACTATCATTTGTCCATCTTGTACTTGAATATGTTCAACAGTTGTATTCATACTACTTGCTAACGCCGTTATTTCTTTTTCAAAATCACCCTCCAAGTCTGAACTCATCACCGGAACAGTTATATCATTGAGTAAAAGACGCTTAACTGAACCGTTATAATTAAATACTAACGCATTATTATCAACTGAAATGTCACTAACATTTATCCCATAGAATAGAGCAATATAATTCTTTTTACTATCTAATGTTGCTTTATCTATAGTTGTTGTAGTTTCTGCTTTCTTAGCTAAAAACTCTTTTGCTTCTTCTAATTGCTTAGCTGATAATTCTGATTTTTTGACAAAGTGATTGTGATCTCCATGTTTTACAATATAGCCATCCCCTTCTTCACTCACTATATTGTTAACATCAAAGACAAATTTATGTTCTTCAACTTCATTATTATTATTTTCTTCTGAAGGATGCTCTGCTTCAGCATTAGAGTGTTCTGTAACTGAATCTTCTTTGTTATTTATCTCAGCAGTTGGTGTTACTAAATTATCTTTAACTTGTTTTCTTATTTCGTTTAATTGTTTTTCTAATTCAATTTGTTTATTTCTACTTTGATCTACACTGTAAGACATATCAAGATAAATAATACGTGCTTTTTGTTTTAACTCATCAGCAACTTCTGGTGCTATTTTTTTCTCATCTTTTAGTTTCAATATCTCTTCTTGTAGTTTTTCTGCTTGTTCTGTAATATAATCAGCAGTTAAAGTATAATTCTCTTTTATATCCCCACCTTCAACTTTTTCAAAATTATTCATTATTCCTTTTGGAATATTTCCACCACTAGGAATTTCTAATTCTTCTTTCGGAATAGTATTGTGACTTATGTCTAGATATTCTAACGTTTTATTTTTTTCTCTTAACGTTAATGATACTACATAATTGTTTGACATTGTTAAGTATTTTAATGCTGTAAGATTATTAACATTTTCCATTGTTCTAATAACATTATTGCTAACTGTTAGATTAATCAGCTTGTCTTGTTTATTAGTTGGAAATTCACTTATCTTATTACCAGTAGCATCTAAATTTTCAAGTGCAGATAGTTTATGAACATTATTAATATCCTCTAGTTTATTATTTTTGATTTCTAAACTAGTAATTGTTTTGTTCTCAAAATCTAAACTATCAATTCTATTATTATTAACTTCTACACTTTCTAAAATTTTAGCATTTTTCAAATGAGATAATGTTGTAATTTTATTATCATTTGCTGTTAATTTTTTCAATTTAGGTAAGTTAGATACAACACTTAAATCTCTTATATTAGTATTATTCACCGTCAACTGTTCTAAATTATCATTTTTAAGGGTCGCTAACTCTAAACCTCCATTATTAGATAAGAATAGACGCTCTAATTCATTTTTATTACTTAATGCATCTAACTTTGTAATATTATTATTTTCAAGACTAACTGCTCTTAGATGATTTAAATCTTTTAGAGCTGATATATCCTTAATTTTATTATTATCTAAATTTAACGACTCTAAATTAGTAAGATTTTTTAATACATCGATATTTTCAATGTTATTTCCTGCCGCAGAGACTAATTTTAAGTTTGGATAATCTTTTAAGAACGAAATATCCTGAATGTCATTTTCAGAAAAATCAATTCCTTCTAATGTTGGTATATTTTTTATAAATGAATAATCTTTAATACCTGTTCTTGATACGTATAATTGTTTTAATTTTTTAAATTTATAAACAGGTGTAATATCGTCGATAGATGTATACCCTATTCCAAGAACTTCTATATTTGGCATAAGTTCTAAACCATTTCGTTTAAGTGGATCTTTGTTTTGACCAATATTTAAATACTTAACAGTTTTTAACCACTCTTTCATTTTTTCTACATTTGATTCATGTGCAGGAAAATCAGTGTCTGCAGAAGCATGTTGAATATCATGGATAATATCATCATCAAACCCTAATTTTTTCAGCGTCTCAGCTCCTGAATTATTATGTGGATCTGCTAGAGGTTTAGATATGTCTATATCTTTAACTAATATAGTATGGCTATGATCTCCATGTGGATACACTAATGCTTTCCCTTCTGCTGTCTCTATTAATTTTATAGAACTTTTATCTATATTTAATTGTTTAGCGACATAGTCAATTTTTGCTTCAATTTCTTTTTCTTCAGTATTTTTTTCTTCTCTATGATTGTCATTTTCTACAGTATTTTCTGAAGAATTATTCGCTGTTTCAGTTTTATCAGTAGTAGAATTATTGCTAGTATTATTATTTATAGAATTGCTTTCTACATTAGCAGTACTATTCGAACTATTTGTCTTCGCACCTTCTTTGACGTTTATATCTTTTAATAACTCCGTTTTTCCATTGTAAGAAATTGCATCCCCATTTGGAGTAATAACATAGCTAAATTTATCTTTTCCTATATTATTCTTTTGAGAAAGATAATTAATTTTGTCATTAACTTCTTTTTCCAATTCGGCATACTCTTCTTTAGCCTTATTCAGATACTGATAAGGAATAAGTTTTTCCCACTTAGAATTTACCAATTGTTTATAAAATATAAAGTGTTGATGACCACTATGAGCCACAAGAAGACCTGTTGAAGTAGCCGTGGTTACACTATCATCGGATAATTTAAACCCATCACTAGTTTCATATTGAACTCCAGCGAATGATAAAACGCTAGGTTTTACTTCTGTAACGTTATCTTTTTTATTATCTTCTTTATTCACTTCAGGTAAAGAAGGAGTAGGAATAACTGGAGTTGGTTTAACATTCTCCACTGGTTTTTCCACTTTATTCACTTCAGGTAAGGAAGGAGTAGGAATAACTGGAGTTGGTTTAACATTCTCTACAGGTTTATCCACATTATTTAAATTTGGTAAAATAGGAGTAGGAACAACCGGTATTGGTTTAACTACT
>NZ_JBSMTL010000020.1:0-11063 GCF_054054385.1 Gemella taiwanensis | reverse complement strand
GAACCTATCTGGATATGTGACTAAAGAAGGACAAACACAAGTACCAAACAAAGCACAATACAGAGTAGACCTTCCAAACAAACCAGGTGTAACAAAAGACTCAAACGTAGTACCAGTAACACCACCACCGTCTGATCCAACGAAACCTAATATTGTAAAAACTGTTAATAACAAGCAACAACAGGTATTAAGTAAAATTGATGAGGAATTTGTATATAGAATTTCTACAACAATGCCGGAGAATGCGGAACAGTTTAATGTATTAGATAAATTGGAAAGTGTGTTAGAATTTAGTGGTAAACCTGAAGTTAGTGTTAATGGTAAGAAAGTTAATACGAAAATTACTCAAAATGATGGTGAATTAAATGTAGAATTTAAAGGCGATTTTGTTAAACAAAATGCTGGAAAATCTATTGAAATAGAATTTAAAGCTAAAATTACTAAGGATGCAGATTTATCAAAATACAGAGATTCTGGATATGCTGTACCGAATGAAGCTCGCTATATTGTAAATAATGATCCAAAAATTACTGGTAAAACACCACCAGTATTCGTTACACCACCACCAATTAAAATAGTACCACCAAAACCAGGTGAGAAATCAATTAACTCAGAAAATGGTGAAGAGAATGAAACTCTTAGAGAATTAAAAGTAAATAATGAAGTATTTAGATACGACATTAAAGAGCGCTTAGGGATTAATCAAGACTACAAACAATTCGCTATTAGTGACGATTTAGAAAAAGTACTAGATATTCTTAAAGCTGAGGTTCGAATCGATGGTGAAAAAGTAGATACTATAGCTGTAAATAAAGAATTAGCTAAATTAAATGATGAATTAACTAAAGTTCAAAATAAACTTCAACAAGCTAAAGGTGAATCAACAGCAAGAAAAGACGCGAGAGATTCAGAAATTAAATTAACTGATAAAAAACAACAATTAGAAGTAGTAAATTCTAAGATAAAATCTGAGAAAATTAGAGAAAAAGTTGTTGAATTAAATAAAGAAAAAGTTCTTCTTGAAAAAGATATAGAAACATTAACTAGTGAATTAGCTGAAAAACAAAAAACTATTGGAAATAATAGTATAAATAAAGAAGAATTGGAAAAAGTTGTCCATGATTTGAATAAACAAATTAAGGATTATAAAGAATCAGATAAATTTAAAGCAATTGAATTACTAAATAATGCTTTATCTACAAGAAATGATAAGAATACAATAGATAAAGAAGCGTTGAAAAAAATCGGAGATTTAGTAGTTAAAGATAATACTGTAGTATTTGAGGTTACAAATAAAGATATCTTAAAATTATTAGAAGGTAGAGAAGTTACATTATCAATCTATGCTAAGATAAAAGATAATGTAGATTTATCTAAATACAAAGATGAAAATGTGATAAAAGTACCTAATGAAGCTAAGATAATTTTTGACCATAAACCAAAAGTTACTAATAAGGTATATGTATTACCGAAGCCTAAAGATCCGACACCACCGCCAGGAGAGGTTCCACCAATTCCTGAGATTCCAAAAGAACCGAAACCTAAGAAACCAACCCCACCAACACCAGAAATTCCAACACAACCAAAACCTAAGAAACCAACACCACAAGTACCAACTGCAAAAGTGGAGAAAGCATTGGCGAAAACGGGAGTTACTACAAGTACAAGTACAGGATGGTTAGGAGTAATAGGGTTGATAGCTTTACTATTCGTAAGAAAATATTCTAACAATAGAAAAGATAAATAATAAATATGCACTTGATTTGTAAATAATCAAGTGCATATTATATAATCATAGTACACGCAAATATTCTTTACATATAAATTATATTAGTGATTAAAATGAGAGAAGGGGAATTATAAGGTGAGGAAGAATATTATAATAATAACAAGTATATTTTTATCTATATTGGCAATAGCTGTATTTTTATTTGTAGATGGAAATAATACTCAAAAGAAAGAAAAAAATAATATCTCGATTAATTATCAAGAATTTGTTAATAAGAAATTACCAGATATTACAGTGTATAGTAAAGAAAACAAGGAGATTTCAATAAAATCAATATCCTCAGGGAAACCAGTATTTATGATGTATTGGGCAAGTTGGTGTCCAGATTGTCAAAAACAGTTACCTATTATTAAAAAATTATATGATGAATATAAAGATAAGATAGAATTTATATTGATAAATATTGCGGATGGAGAGAGAGAGACGCAAGATAAAGCACTTTCGTATTTAAAAGACAAGGAGTATAATTTTAACTATTATTCCGCTACGGAAAACGCAATAGATTTATTAAAGATTAACACTATTCCTACAAAAGTGATAGTATCAAAAGATGGTATAGTAAAGAATATACATATAGAAGAATTTTCATCATATGAAAAATTAAAGAAAGATATAGAAGGTGAAATATAGCGGTTCTTTAATTGCTGGAAATAGAATAGAGTGTAGTATGTTATTAACTACACTCTATTTTTATATTGTATTACGCATCAGATCTAGCGAATTTATTTTTCATATTACAGCTTGCTGTAAATAACGCTTTATCTAACAAATCATCTGTTTGAACTTTAAGTTCTTTAGCAATTTTATCATTAGCTTTTTCTAGATAATCTTTAGCAGCTTCTCTCGATACCTTAGTTTCTATAAACTCTTCATCATATTTATTAAGAAGTTCTCTTGATTGTGATTGAACTTTTAATTGATATCGTTCAATATGTGAAGCAGTATCTGCAAAATGAGCATCGCAAAGAGCTGCAATTAAGCGATTAGTCCAGTAGAAGTTTTCAGTTGTTACTTGGTTAGTTGTATTAGCTAGGTATTCAGGAGTTCGATTAATGTTAGTGTAGAATGGAACAATAGCATTAAATACACAAGAACCAACAGCTAACCATTGAATAGATTTAAGTTCATCAGGCATATATGGTCTTATTTGAACCAATCCTAAGAAGTTAGTACGATTTATACCAATTGGACGTAAAGTTCCTTTTTTAACAGAATTACTGTTTTTAGAATATAAATCATATTCAGTTCCTTGGTAGTGGTGAGATAATCCATATTTAATATCTTCAACAGTTATTTTTTTCTCAGGTACTCTAGCCCAAGGTAAATTATCAGAATCTGGGTGATAATCAGCATTTATACCATCATAAGTGTTAGATGTTGGATTGAAATAACGTTGAAGAATCCAAGCACGTGGTGTATTATATGTATGGTCGGCATCACTTCGGCTACCAAAAGCATGACGTGGATTAAAGTTTCCATCGATTGATAAGTCTAGGTGATATTTATCAACAAATTCTTTTAAATCGGCAGAGCACATATATTCTTTTTTCGCTCCAAAAGCATCTTCAAAATCAAATTTATCGATACCAAGTTGGTTTGGCATAATAACATAACTATCATCAGGAACACGACGTGCCATCCAATGATGTCCACCAATTGTTTCAAACCACCAAATTTCGTTTTCATCTTGGAATGCAATTCCGTTCATTTCATAAGTACCATATTTTTCTAAAAGTTTCCCTAGAAATTCAACACCTTCACGTGCAGTTGCAATATATGGCATTACTATTGTATAAATATCCTCTTCACCGATTCCACCTACTTGTTCAGGTATATAATCAACATCTCCTGGATTACCAACGGCAGCTCTGTATTCTACTAATGGATCAGCTCCAAGAACACGTTCATTAGATGTAATAGTTTCAGTAGCACTCATTGAAACATTGTATTCATTAGCACCACATTGTCCCCAAATACCATTATCTAAAATAGCGTTAGGCACTGCAGTATAACGTACCGGATTATTTGGTAATTCGATTTCTACTTTTGAAATAACAGATTTATATTTACGAGGTTGTTCCTCTGGACTTACGTTTATGAATTTTTTTGATCTAAACACTCCTGATGGTGAGTCCTCAGTACGGGCCACCATAGTTGAACCGTCGTAACTAGCATTTTTTCCTACAAGAATAGTTGTACATCCCATAATAATTCTCCTCCTAATTTTTAAATAGTTGACTTTATATATGATATGTAAAAAAGTTTATTCTAGTAGAGTTTTTAAAAATATAATTTTCATAATATTTCCCCCTTACATGAAATATTCTTTAATTTTATTGTAGTACTTATACACTTTTTATTCAAGATATTTGAGGAAGAATCGTAAAAAATAAATTTTTTAAAGAAAATAAAGATTTTATTAAAAAGAAAAAGAATAATAATAAATTAAAAACATTATAAAAAGTGAAAATTATCGAAGATGAAAAAATAGAAAAATAAAACAATAAAAGTGTGTTTTTATTCAATTATTTATGATATAATAACCTTGGAAACGATTAAAGAAAGGTTGGGAGATTAGAAGAAAGTAGTACAAATGATTTTAGAGAAGATTTTTATTAAAACTGTGTAATTATATATAGTTTTTTTATTTTGACTACCGTACTAATCATAATTGGGAAAAAGTGATGTATGAAAAATTATTGATGAAAACAGCCTTACTTGCGGGAAAAATCCTAATGGAAAATGGTGCTGAAGTATACAGAACAGAAGATACACTAGAAAGAATTATAAGAAAAGGTGTTGGAGAAGTTAGAACGGATGAATATTATACACACGTTACCTTAACCGGTATTTTTATAAGGATTGAAGGACTAGGTACTGATTTTAGAAGGGTTAATGATAGAACGTATAATTTAACAAAGACAACAGCGGTAAATACACTATCTAGAGCATATACATCAGGACAGATCAGCTTACTAGACATGTATGATGCACTTAAAAGAGTTCAAGCAGAAAAGAGCCCGATAAAAAATTGGTTTAAAGTTCTTTGTTCAGGAATTCTTAGCGGAAGTATCGTATTAATTTTCGAAGGAAGTTTTTGGGATGTAATTCCTGGAAGTATAGCTGGAGCAGTAGCATTTTATGTCTATGTAAAAGTTATAGGGTATTTAAAAGCTCCATTCATTTCAGAATATATTAGCACCTTTGCCGGAGGAGTAGCAGGTTATTTAGGATTTGCATTGTTAAATGGGCAGTCGTTAAGGTTAGCTATGATAGGCGCTGTAGTACCGCTTGTACCTGGTATTACGATAACGAACTCCATGAGGGATATAATCGCTAAACAATTCATTTCTGGAACTATTCGTTTTATAGAAACATTCTGTGTCGCATTCGCATTAGGTGCAGGTATTGTAACAGTCTATTATCTAGTTAGATTATTAGGAGGTGTGGTATAATGATTGCAGTTTTAAGTCATGCCTTATTATTACTATATCACTTCGTTTTTAGTTTTATATCATCAGTTTCATTTGCTATTGTTTGTGATGTACCGAAAAAAACTTTAGTAACAGGTGGTGTAATTGGTGCAATAGGTTGGTGTGGATATTGGGAAATGTGGAGTCATGGACAAAGTGTATTCATGTCGAGCTTAGTGTGTTCACTACTTCTAGCAAATATAAGCCAAATATGTGCGATTAAATTTAAAAATCCTTTAACAGTATACTTTGTACCTGGATTGGTTCCAGTAGTACCAGGGGTTACGATTTACGATGCATTTAGAACATTATTATTAGATGAATACGGAAACTCTGCAAAAATTTTCCTAAATAGTTTTTACGGAGCAGTAGGACTTGCAGTAGGAATAATAATCGCTGATTCAATTTTTAGAGTGGTGTTAAGTCCATTATTGCAAAAAAGACAAGAAAGTAAATAAAAGTTGATGTAAAAGTATCTTCACTTAAATAAAAAGAGTGGAGATATTTTTATTAACTAAAGAGATGATATACATTCTTTTTTTCTTGTAAAATATATAAGACTATGTTATAGTTATATAAACACAAGGGATTAGCTTACGAATAAACGTAGTAGTATCGTCATTACGAAAGAATATTTTCCGGTGCTACTTTAAAAAGCGAGACTTGGTTGCTATGCAATCGGTCTCGCTTTTTTGTTTTAATACTGACCTAAGCAATCAAGTTACTTTGCGAAAAAATTATAAAGAGAGGGCAAAGAGATGAAATATTTTTATCAAAAAGATAGCGAAGAAATGTTAAGTGAATTAGAAACTAGTAATTCAGGGTTATGATAATGAGGCAAAAAGTCGTCTAGAAAAGTATGGCTTAAACAAACTTCCTGAAGAGCCTCGTCCAAGTGCTTTTCAAATATTTTTAAACTAATTTAAAGACTTGATTGTGTTAATTTTAATAGTTGCGGTGGTTATTTCTGGATTCACAGGAGATCATGAATCTTCAATAGTAATTATTATCGTGCTAATTATTAATGCGATACTTGGAACAACACAGACGCTTAATGCACAACGTTCGGTTGATAGCTTAAAACAACTATCAGTTCGAAAAGTTAAGGTAATTCGTAATGGAGTTAAACAAGAGATTAATTCTGAACAACTACCAGTTGGAGATACTATAGAGTTTGAAGCTGGAGATATGATAGTGGCGGATGCGCGTATTATTGAAGCAAGCTCACTACAAGTTCAAGAATCTGCACTTACTGGAGAAAGTCATGCTGTCGATAAAACAATCGAGACAATAGATGATGAAGTAGTTGTTGGGGATCAGACAAATATGGTCTTTACAGGCTCACAAGTTACTTATGGTAAAGGTCGTGCAGTTGTAACTAGTATAGGAGTAGCAACAGAAATCGGGAAAATCTCAGAACTACTTAACAAGGCGACAACGAGCAAATCACCATTACAAAAATCAATAGATGAGTTTTCTAAAAACCTATCTATCGGTATAATAGCTCTATGTATTGTAGTTTTTGGACTAACATATATTAGTTCAAAAGATTTTGGTGGAGCGGCGATGTTTGCTATTGCGCTTGCAGTTGCGGCTGTACCTGAAGCATTGGCATCTATTATAACAATAGTTGAATCATTAGGTTCACAAACTCTAGCAAAAGAAAATGCAATTATGAAAGATATTAATGCTGTAGAAACTTTGGGTTCAGTATCTATCATAGCCTCTGATAAAACGGGGACATTGACACAAAATAAAATGACGGTTGAAGATGTTTATGTAAATGGTAAACTTTTAAAACCAGATGAACTTAGTTTGGAAGATAAAGCGAGTAAAATGTTAATGGATACGATGGTTCTTACTAATGATTCATTTATTAATGGTGACCAAAAAGTAGGAGATCCAACGGAGCTTGCTCTAGTAGAATTAGGTAGAAAATATAATATTATTGAACAAGATTATCGAGAAAACTATCCTCGTATTTAAGAACTACCATTTGACTCAGTTCGTAAATTTATGTCGACATTACAAATTGTTAATAGCGAAAAAGTAATGTTAACCAAAGGTGCGACAGATGAACTTCTTAAAAAATGTAGCCATATATTATTATATGGAGAAGTTCGCGATATAACAAAAGAGGATATCGATCAAATATTAGTTCAAAACTACAACTTTGCAGAAGAAGGATTGCGTGTCCTTGGCTATGCTTTTAAAGTAACAGATAAAGAGCAATTAACTTTTGATGATGAAAATAATTTAAAATTCGTCGGTCTAACTTCAATGATAGACCCACCACGTGTAGAATCAAAAGATGCAGTAGAAAAAGCGATAAAGGCAGGAATTAAACCTATTATGATAACTGGAGATCATGCTATAACAGCCCGTTCTATTGCTCGTAAAATAGGAATTTTCCAAGAGGGAGCTATGGTTGTAGATGGTATAACACTAGAAAATATGACTGAAGAAGAGCTTTCTCGTGATTTGGAGAAAATTTCGGTCTATGCCCGTGTTGCACCTGAACATAAAATCCGTATTGTAAATGCATGGCAAGCAAAAGGGAAAATCGTTGGTATGAGCGGAGATGGAGTTAATGACGTACCAGCATTAAAACAAGCAGATATTGGTATTGCGATGGGAATAACAGGATCAGAAGTTTCAAAAGATGCTGCTGATATGATATTGACAGATGACAATTTTGCAACTATTGTAAAAGCGGTAACTGTTGGACGCAATATTTTTACAAATATTAAAAATGCAATTAAGTATCTTTTAACAGGAAATACTGGAGCAATCTTTGTAGTAATAGCGACAACACTATTAGCATTCTTTGATACGAAGTATGTTGTACCATTTGCAGCGATTCAATTGTTATTTATTAATTTAGTAACAGACTCATTGCCAGCTATTGCGATAGGAACAGAGCCAGGAACCGATGAAGTGTTAAAACAAGCGCCTCGTGATCCAAAAAAGCCGATTTTAATGCGTTCAACATTTACAGCGATATTAGTAGAAGCGGGATTAATAGCTATTGCGGTATTTATCGGATATTATATTGGTATAAATACAGGAGAAGGTTATGTAACAACATTTGCTTTCTTGGTACTATGTTTAGCAAGATTATTCAATGGCTTTAGCTGTAGAAGTGATTTACCACTGACAAAAATAGGATTATTTACAAACAAGAATACAATTATCGCATTTTTAATTGGAATAACGTTAGTAAGTATAATAATCTTTATTCCAGCAATCGGTAGTATTTTCAAAGTAATGTCACTAAATGGAATACAAATTTTAACTATAGTAGGCTTGGCTCTTGCGCCGACTATTGTGGTACAAGTTATTAAAATAATGAAAAACAGATAAACTTAAAAAAATAAATTTTTAAAGCTCACTACAGCGGCTAGGTTGTTTATGATCTAGCCTCTGTAGTGTTTTTAGCAAGAAATAGATATCGCTATTTTTATAATATAATTGTTTTTGTAAGGAGTTAATATTTTTTTATTTTAGGCTGATTTAATGCAGTTTAATAATGTTTTTTATCTGCTATGGGGTTAAAATCCTTATTTAAGAAATAATTGGACATGAAAAATTAGTTATGATATAATATTTGGAGGCAGGCCTAGGATTAATAATTAAAACAATTGTTTCTTAAGGAGTAAAAAAAAGTTGTAGATATAATAAAGCTAAGCTTTTGAACCGGAAAGTCTATGAGGCGCTGACTAAAGAAATTAAAAAGTATGATTTATTTTAATCGTACGTGTAGATTGGAAAGTAAGTGATAGTTATGCGATTTTGCATAAGGGAAATTACTTTAAATATGGAGCTTCCTAAAATTAAGGAGTAATAGTACCTAATAAAAATTTGAATTTGAAATCATCATAGGCATCCCACCTTAGTGTGATGATTAATTCAAAATTTTATAAAGTAAAGGAAGCAGCTAAGAAATATACAATGAATAATAAAAATACTAGGAGGTAGGATTTAAATGAAGAAAAGTAATATTATTCAAAAAACGGTTAAACTTTTTTTAGCCTTTGTCATGTTCTTAGGGGTTCTTTTTCAAAATAGTAGTTTAACATCTGCGCAAGGAACAGAAGTGGATCGCGTTAATACAAAAATAACTAGATTTGAAATTAAGAATCATGATGGAACTCCTGCACCAGGATATCATTATTGGAATGAATATAGACTAGATATGGATTGGGATGCTAGTTCGTATGGAAATCAGTTAAAACAAGGGGACTATTTTATTGTTAAGTTACCAGAATAGTTTAAATTTCCAACAGACGGACCGACAGTAGATTTTAAGCTTTACGCACCAGATGGTAAAACAGTTATTGCTAATGCACATGTTAATTCTAATGGAGAACAAGGTGGGGGAACAGTAAAAGTTACATTTACAAAATACGTAGAAAATAGAGAAAACGTGAAAGGTAACTTATACTTACAAGCAGGATTTGCTCACAGTAAAATAAATGAAGGTGGAGACAATATAATTGATATACAAATAGGAAGTGTAAAAAAATCTACAAATATCAAAATAGGACCAAAACCTACTATAAAAAATGAAACATTTGCTAAATGGGGAGCGACAGTTCCTGGAAATGATAATCAAGCCAAATGGGTTTTACGTATTAATCATATAAAAGGTAATTATTCAAATTTAACTATCTCAGATAGACTTTACGTAGATGAAGGTAACTTGCCACCTACAATTCATTATATTAGAGATTCTTTTGTGTTATACGAACTTGAATATGATCAATATGGGTATACATCAAGAGTTGTTAATGTTTATAAATATAATGATCTTAAAGACTTTATAAAATTTTCTGGAAATGATACACAGTTTACCTTTGAGTATAGTAAAAAATTTGGAGATATAAATGGTAGACAATATCGCCTAACATATAATACAACATATATTCCACAACTTAAATTGAAAAATGAGGGTATTTTCAAGAGTACTGAAACAAATATAATATATAGAGCATGGTTTAATAATGCAGAAGCTGGTGGTACTGGACAAGGGGATTTAATCCAAAAAATTAAAATTTTTAAAGTTGATGAAAATGATAGGCAAATTAAACTTCCTAACGCAGAATTTTTAATTACAAAAGTGAAAGATGGATCTACTTTTACATTGAAAACAGATGCACAAGGAGAAGCTGTTTCTGAGAAATTAGAACCTGGGAAATATAAAATTAAAGAAACGAAAGCACCTGATGGCTATATACTTGATCCTACAGAAAAAGAAGTAAATGTAGTTGAAGGTGAAGTGTTATTTTGGACAGCAACAAACGCTAAAATAACAAATATAGATATTGCTGGCAAAAAAACATGGGATGATGCGAACAATCAAGATGGAAAACGTCCAGATAAGATTAAAGTAATCCTAAAAAAGACAGTAGATGGAACAACGACAACAGTAGTTGAAAAAGAAGTTAAAGCAGATGCTGATGGAAATTGGAAGTATGAGTTTAATAATCTACCAAAACATGAAAACGGGAAACTAATCACATACAGTATAGATGAAGAGGACGTGCCAGGATACGAAAAATCAGTAGAAGGATATAACCTGAAAAACACACATACACCAGAAAAAGTAAGTGTAGCAGGAACAAAAACATGGGATGACGGAAATAACCAAGACGGAAAACGCCCAGACAAGATTAAAGTAATCCTAAATAAAACAGTAGATGGACAAACAACAAAAGTAACAGAAAAAGAAGTAACAAAAGACAACTGGAACTACGAGTTTAACGATCTACCAAAATATGAAAACGGAAAAGAAATCACAT
>NZ_JBSMTL010000019.1:0-14689 GCF_054054385.1 Gemella taiwanensis | reverse complement strand
ATTACTGGAGAAAATCCAAAGAAACAAGAAGAGGGAGAAGATAGTAGAACGATAGAAGAAACAACAGAGAACAATCTTGTTGAATTTGGTGAAGATACAGCAACTGAACATATTACTGGAGAAAATCCAAAGAAACAAGAAGAGGGAGAAGATAGTAGAACGATAGAAGAAACAACAGAGAACAATCTTGTTGAATTTGGTGAAGATACAGCAACTGAACATATTACTGGAGAAAATCTAAAGAAACAAGAAGAGGGAGAAGATAGTAGAACGATAGAAGAAACAACAGAGAGTAATTATGTTGAATTTGGTGAAGATACTATGCCAAAAGAAGAGAGTGGATCAAATAAATCAAATGTTGTGGAAGAAATAGAAGAGTCTCCTCAAACGAAAGAATTTACAGGTCAATATAAAAATAAGAAATATAATAATTTTAAAGAAAAGTCAAAAGAAAATTCGAAAGAAACTATAAAAGAAAAGAGATCCTTGCCTAATACTGGAAGTGAGACGTCTACATATAAATGTACTATAGCTATTATAATTGTTTTAGTTAGTCTATTAATTTTCAGAAAAAATATTACGAGAAATATTTTTAGAAAGTAAAACATAAAATATTATAGAATAATTAACATTTAGATGATTTAATGGAATATTTATTGGATAAATGACTTGTAGTTTAATTCATGTTATTATATATATGGAACTGATTATTAGAATATTAAGTATTTGACTATACATTATATACAAGATTAATTTACTTTTTTAACGTACATTTATTTATAAAATGAGATTTTATGTTATGTCTATAAAAACTATTGAATGGAGAATTTAAATGAATATACTAATTGTAGATGATGAAAAAATAATATTAGAAGGTATATCAGAGTATTTAGGTACCCAAGGATATCATATTTTTAAAGCTGAAGATGGAGAAAAAGCGTTAAGTGTTTTTCGAGATAATTCAGTAGACCTTGTGATACTAGATATAATGTTACCAGGAAAAACAGGTTTTGAAGTTTTAGGAGAAATAAGAAAAACAAGTAATGTACCAATTATATTATTAAGTGCATTGAATGATGAACAAACACAATTGTCAGGCTTTGCATTAACTGCGGATGATTATGTTATCAAGCCATTTTCATTGCCTTTGTTAGCCAGTAGAATCAAAGTATTATTAAATAGACATTACGGTGAACATGAAATTTGGACATATAAAGATGCGATTATTGATTTTTCTAGTTATACAGCAACTTTCGAAGGGAATCCGGTAGATGTGAAACCTAAAGAAATTGATATACTGAAATTACTTTTGCGAAATCAAAACCGAGTCTTAAGTAGAGGACAGATAATAGAACAGTTGTGGAATAGTCTGGAAGAGCCTCCATTAGACAGGGTAATAGATGTATATGTTAAAAATTTAAGAAAGAAATTAGGTCTTGACTGTATAGTCACAGTAAAAAATGTGGGGTATAAATTAATTTGACAATGAAAAATTTTAAGATTTTACCCAAAACATTTATTTACACAGTTAGTATTTCAGGGAGTGTTGTTGTTTTAGCTCATTTAATTTTTTATCTAATCTTTCCTAATGTTTATATTGAACAACAGAAAGAAGAAGTTAGAAAAAGTGCTGATATACTAGTTAGAAGTCTAGAAGGAAAAGAAATTAGTGTTATAAGAGATGAGTTAATCGCATATTCAAAAAATATAAATGTAGCTGCACATCTGAGAAGAGATATAGAGAATGGAACTTTTAGTTTAACACATGACTTAGATATAAAAGAAGATACGTTTGATAATCATCTTTTAATTGAAGAAAGAGAACTAACAACAAAAGATGGAGAACATGTTTATGTTCAAGTGGTTTTAAATAAAGATATAAAAACTAGATTCATAAAAATGATGAATTTAACAATTCCAGTAATAGCCTGTATAACATTAATTTTTTCAGTTATATTCTCGTATTTTTACTCAAAGAGAATTGTAAGTCCATTATTACATATCTCCAGAGTAACAAAGAAAATGGAGCAAATGGATAAGAGTGTTAGATTTAATACATGTTATGGAGATGAATTTGGCGATGTTTGTAGACAGATTGATAATCTTTATGAAAAGTTAATAAGTGTAATAGATGATTTAGAAAGAAAAAATGAAAATATATGTAGAATGCAAAAACAGAAAGTAAGCTTTTTAAGAGGTGCATCACATGAATTAAAAACACCGTTAACTAGTTTAAGAATAATGTCTGAAAATATGTTATTTAATATAGGAAGGTATAAAGACCATGAAAAGTACTTGAAAAAAAGTATAGTTGTAATTGATAATATGGATTCGCTGCTGAAGGAAGTCCTAGATTCTTCGAAATTTCAAGAATGGACAGAAAATAAAAATACAATACAGATGTCATCATTCATAAGAAATATTCTAGGGAAATATGAAGAACTATATTTAAGTAAAAATATAAAATTAACTTATGAGATAATAGATGATTTTAAAGTAGATATGAATAAAAAAGCCTTGGATAAAGTAATTTGTAATATAATTAGTAATGCTATTAAGTATTCATATTTTGAAGGTAAAGTGAATATTTATCTTAGTAATAATAGTCTAATAGTAGATAATACGTGTCAACCACTAACTTCTAAAGAACTTAGTAATCTTTTTAAAATTTTCTTTCACTCGAATACAATAGAAAGTAATAAGAATAGAGGTTCAGGATTAGGGTTGTATATAGTGAAAAATATTTTAGATAGTTATAATTATACATATAGTTTAGAACCAATCGATGAAGGGATGAGATTTAGTATTAATTTTAATGAATGTAAAAAAGAAAATTAGATCATAAAATGAGTTATATAGATAGTCTTTAATACAAAAAGTAAATATTACTTTTAAAAATAAAGTGTCGAAGAGAGAACGAGATTTTTTTAAAATCTTGATATCATCTTCGATGCTTTTTTGTTAATTCAAAAATTAATAAGAAATGAAATTATACGTATTTTTTCATATTGGTTTAATATTAATTGAATATAATGTGATTATCAAGATTAAAGGAGATAAAATATGCTAAAACAATTTAATAAAACAAATCAATATTCAATAAGAAAATATAGTGTTGGAGTATTCAGTGTAGCAGTTGCTTCGATAATGTTTATGGGAGGAACTGTGCAAGCTAGTGACTCTAATACAAAAGAAGAAAATAAAGAAACTACTGAATCAGTTATACAAGGAAGAGTTGTACCACCAACAATAAAAAATATGGAACAAACTTCAGAAAATATAAAAAAAGAAAAAGGGGGGAATAATAATGAAGGGGAAAGTTCTGAGTTAAGAAAAGCGATAAAGTCAATTAAAGAAAGAGTCGATTCAGTTCAAACTTCTAAGGATGTGGTAAATTCAAAAAATGCAGATACCCCTGTTAATAAAAGCACTTTACACGGTGTAACAAAAGATAATAAGGGTATTAATAAAACGATTATAGATAATACTCAAGATAAAGCTCAGGTAAAACCAAGAGTAAGAAGAGAAATATCGACTAATGAGAACTTTGATGATAAAAAACGAGAAAGTATAATTACTGATTTTATTGAAAATGCAAGAGATAGAGTAGAACATGGAAATAAAATTTATACATTAGAAGAAAAAACTTTACTATTACAAGGCTTTGATGAATTGAAAGAGGATCTTATCGAGAGTATCCCTAAGATGTCAGAAAGAAGCGAAAAAGATTTTGCGAGTAAGATAATAGATGAGATAAGTAGGGAAGAAGAATATACATTAGGGAATAATTTAGATAGATTCGAAATTTTAAATAATTTGAGAGAAGAATATCAAAAAAATTATCTGAGATAGATAAAAATTTAGAAACTGTTGAAGATAGTGAAAAAATTAAAAGAAAAAAAGAGTTAAAAAAACAATACGAAATTGGATTAAACAAGATAAAAGACCAGAATTTCCCTGCAAAGTTGGAACTAAAAAAACTATTAGATGATTATGTAATTAATTTGAATAAGGCTGCTTCTGGTGAAAAAATTGAAGAGCTTGATAATAATATACCAAAGCTAAATAATAAAAATAAGAATTCAATTACAGTTAAAGTAGTAGATGAAAATAAAAAACCTGTTACAGATTATACAGTTGAATTGAAAAATACAGTTAGTCAGAAAATTGAAAATAAGAAAACCGATTCAAATGGAGAAGTTATCTTCAATAATTTAGAGGAAAAAGTTGAGTATAATGTTATAGTAAGAGGTAAAAAAAGTGTTGATGGTACATCGCTGTCTGCAGGTGAAAGTGATGTAATTTCTGTAAAACGTTCTGATTTAATTTCTTCATCAAAACGAGATGAATTTCCTAATAGAAGTGAAGATGCTAATAGGGAAAGCGAGATTATTGAAAATAATACGAGAGATGGGAAATTATTAGAAAAAGATAAGAGAGCTGCTATAGCAGGACAAGAGATAAAAGAAGCTCAAGAAATTGCCGAAAAAGGTGGTAAGATTTATACAAAAGAGGATAAAGAAAAACTTCTAAATTTATTTGAAAAATTATATGAAGAACTTAAGAAAGAAATAGATACACCTAAGGATTTAGGAGAATTTAGAGAGGAAGTTTTAGATAAAATAGAAAACACCTTAAAAAATAAATTAGGAGTACCATATAGATATAAAGCAATTGAAGAATTAATAAAAAAAGTAGGAGATTATGCTGATAAACTAAGATTAAAAGAAGATAGCTTTAGTAGGGAGAAGGTTAGAAATCTAGATAAGAAATACGAAGAAGCTAGAGAAGCATTAGTGAAAGATGAATTTCCTGAGAATAAAAAAATTGATGAGTTGAAAAATAAATATTTAAATGAATTAAAAGAAATCTATGAGAAGAATCATAATGAACTACTTGTAGATGAAAAAGCATCGGGAACTCTAGGTACAGTTACTTGGAGGGTATATAAAGATGGAACATTAGAGTTTTCACCAACGGATGGTAAAGAGGGAGAATTCGATAATGGAAAAGATCATATCAAGTGGGCACATACTGAAAATGTAAATGAACAGTTATCTTCATATGGAAAAGATATTAGAAAGTATAAAGATAAAGTAAAAAAGGTTGTATTTAAAGGTAAAGTTAAAGCGAATGGAACTTTGCAAAGTATGTTCTATGGTTATGATAAATTAGAGGAAATTGACTTCACTAATTTTGATACTACAAATGCAACTGGTATGAAGTCAATGTTACAAGGTACAGCATTAAAGAGAGTTGATTTAAGTAAATTTAATACATCAAATGTTCAAGATTTAAGTTACATGTTTCATAAGATGGAAAAACTAGAAGAAATTGTATTTGGAGATAACTTCAATACTTCAAAGGTAGTTGATTTTTCTAATATGTTTGATGGAGCAATGAAAATTAAAGGGCTAAACTTGCTATCGTTTGATACGAGAAACGCAGGGGAATCTACACCAACGTTAACACCTAAAGAAGATTTATTTAAAAATACACCAAGTTTAACAACAGTAGCTGTTGGAGAAAAGTATAGTATTCCAATGGAGGATTTTTATACTGTAACATTCTATTTTGGAAGTGAGAACAAAACTAAAGTTACATTAAAAGTAAGAAAAAATAGAAAAATAGCTGATGGATTTATTCCAACACCATCTAAAGAGGGTTATCAGTTTGCAGGATGGAGCGAAGATGTCTCTAAAGAAATTGTTAAAGATATGGAACTTACTCCAAGATGGAGAGAAGTGAAAAAAGAGAAACCTAATAAAGGTAATAATGCAAATATACCTCAGCGCAATCAACCAGAAGAGAATAAGCCAACTCCACAAGTCGTACCAGGAAAAGAAAAACAATCAGAAATAAATAGAGAAAATCCACAAGTAAAACCAGAAATGGAAAAACAAAGTGAAACAAAAACTCCTGGTAAAGAAAAAGAATCTACTCCGAAATTACCAGAAAAAATGGGAGAAAAAAATATAGATAAATCAAAAGAATCATCGAAACAAAATGAAAATAATAAAGTACAACCAGAAGAGAATAAGTCAACTTCGCAAGCCGTACCAGGAAAAGAAAAACAACCAGAGATAAATAGAGAAAATCCACAAGTGAAACCAGAAATGGAAAAACAAAGCGAAACAAAAACTCCTGATAAAGAAAAAGAATCTATTCCGAAATTACCAGAAAAAATGGGAGAAAAAAATACAGATAAATCAAAAGAATCATCGAAACAAAATGAAAATAATAAAGTACAAATAGAAGAGAATAAGCTAACTCCGCAAGCCGTACCAGGAAAAGAAAAACAACCAGAGATAAATAGAGAAAATCCACAAGTGAAACCAGAAATGGATAAACAAAGCGAAACAAAAACGCCTGGTAAAGAAAAAGAATCTACTCCGAAATTACCAGGAAAAATGGGAGAAAAAAATACAGATAAATCAAAAGAATCATCGAAACAAAATGAAAATAATAAAGTACAACCAGAAGAGAATAAGCCAACTCCGCAAGCCGTACCAGGAAAAGAAAAACAACCAGAGATAAATAGAGAAAATCCACAAGTGAAACCAGAAATGGAAAAACAAAGTGAAACAAAAACGCCTGGTAAAGAAAAAGAATCTACTCCGAAATTACCAGAAAAAATGGGAGAAAAAAATACAGATAAATCAAAAGAATCAGACGGACAAAGTGATAATAATGCGCAGTCAAAAACAAATACTTTCGACAAGACGAAAAATGGTTTAGATTATGATAAACAAATAAAAGAAGTGGATAAACAAAAAGAAAAATCTAAGATAATTGAAAATATTAAAACTCAAGATAACAATAAAACTATGTTTAAATTAAAAGCATTGTCGGGAGACGATAAAATAACAGTAGAATTTGATAAAGTTATAAATGCTAATGAAATATTATTTAATGAAATAAAAGATCACAAATTAATAAATAATATCAAAGAAAAATTAAATGTAAATTATGTAAGAATTTTTGATATAGATTTATTAGAAAAAGGTAAAGTAAATAAAATTACAGATAATAGAACTGTTAGAGTTGCACTCGCAGGAGAAAATATGAAAAATATTGAAGTTTATCATATTAAAAATAATGGAGAATTAGAAAAGATTCAATCTAAGGAAGAAAATGGTGAATTAGTATTTAAAACAAATCATTTTAGTAAGTTTGCATTTGTAAATAGAGTCAAAGGAATTACGGATACAATTAAAGATAATAATAATAATAATAATTCGTCAAATCAGAGAGAAATTCAAGAACAAAAAATGTCTAAAGATAATATTATACAAAAGAATCAACACAGCAAAGGAGAAATAAGAAGAGTAAATCATAATATTGAAAAATTACCGAATACAGGAAAAGAAGAAAAAGGATTAGCAGCATTAGGAGCGTTTATAGCAATGGCTTTAACATTTATTCTATTTAAAAGAAAAGAATAGTATGTGATTATGTTGTAATAACAAAATATAAATGAGAAATATGAGATATAATAAAAATAATTGTTATAATGAGAGTCTGTTCTATATGTCAGACTGTTTAATGAGATATTTAAGTAGATATTTATTCTTGTGAATAAACTAAATCAAAATATTAAAATTTGTTGAGGCTATTACCTGATTATTTACAAAACGGTAAAAATAATAGTCTTCTCATAAGATTTGATAGATGAAGAAAATAGGTAATGAAATCTAGGTAGCATATTGCTACTTAGATTTTTTTTGCTCTTTGTCAAGTTCGGGGCATAGAGAAAAATAGGAAATAAGATCTAGGCAGCATTTTGCTGCTTAGATTAATGGCTTTAGCCAGTTGAGGAGGCAAAGTCTCCGAAACAAAAAACCACCCGCTATGCGGGTGCGATATAAAAGTTAAACAATTGAAAAATCATCCTTTCTTGATAAAATAAGAGTAGTTCAAGCTCTAAAATAAAGAAAGGATGATTTTAATTATGGCAAATAAACATAATAGTTTATCGCATACAAAGTGGTTATGTAAATACCATATTGTATTTACCCCTAAGTATAGATGAAAAATAGAATTTAATCAATACAAACGAGATATAGTAGATATAATAAAAAGGTTATGTAAGTATAAAGGAGTGGAAATAATAGAAGGACATATAATGCCAGATCATATACATTTGCTGTTATCAATACCACCGAAATATAGTGTATCAAGTTTTCTGGGGTATTTGAAAGGAAAAAGTTCACTGATGATATTTGATATGCATGCAAACTTGAAATATAAGTATGGGAATAGAAAATTTTGTGCAGAAGGATACTATGTAAGTACTGTAGGTTTGATTGAAAGTACAATAAGAAAATATATCAGAGAACAAGAAACGCATGACATTTCAATAGATAAATTGACAACAAAAGAATATACAAATCCATTTGGAAATAAGAAAAAGTAGATAAACCCGTTTAACGGGTAGCGGGCGTCAAAATACAATAGGGCTTGAACGAATGTGAAAGCCAGCGCCTTGAGGTGCGTGTTAGTAACAAAGGGTTATACCCGAAGAGAAAACCACCCCTTTTCAGGGGTGGTCATTATTTAGTTATATTAAAATAATTATTTTAAAAAATTAAATGTAAAAAATAATATAATTTGCAAATAAAAATTTAAATCGAGTATAAATATAATTTTATCTTAGAGATAGTTTAAGCAATTTAATAGTTAGTTATAAATTTATAAACTGAGGTCAGAAGAAAGTTAGAAATGCCATAAGTGAATAAAATAAATATAAAAAGCTTAAAAATAGTATTGAATCGAAGAATTAAAAAAATTAACGAATTTTTAAAATTAATTTAACAAATAAAATTGTATTAATTGAATTTTGTGTGCAAATAATTTTCTGTGATACAAATATCAAATGAGTAATATAAATATAATTATGAATTAATTTGAATTGAATTTAATAAAGTTTTCATTCCTTTAATTATTGATAAATATATTATCGTATAGTATAATTAACTTTAGTGTAGGTTTTAATTTTAAAAGTTACTAAATTTATATAAAAAGAATTATAAAATATTAAATTATACAAATAAATTTGTAACGTTATAATTTCTTTGATTTATAACTATAGATTTAAAGGAGGATTAATATGTATAGTAAAAATAATAAAAAAATGAATGAACAAAAACAACTTGAAAAAGTTAATCAATACGGGATTAAAAAATTCAATGTTGGAACAGCTTCAGTATTAGTGGCAGCTGGATTTGCATTCTTAGGAGGGGGTAACGCTTTAGCGAGTAACGATACTGTGGTAAACAATGCTAATGAATCAGCAACGACACCAGCTGCAACGACAACAGCTAAAGAAGAAACACCTGCACCAACAGTAGCAAAAGCAAACAGAGCTAACCTAAGTGCTGCAATCGCGCGTGTCCAAAATGCAATTGCAAAAGCAACTGTAACAGAAAAAACAGCTTCAGCAATTGAAGAAGGAAAAGCAGAATTAGCTAATGCTCAAGCTTTAGAAGCAAGTGAAACAGCTACACAAGGTGAAGTTGATAAAGCGACAGTAGCATTAAAAAATAGAGCTTTCGTATTAGAAAGTATGCCGAAAGCTAAAGCAGAACCTAAAGAAACTTCAGAAGCTAAGCCTAAGGCAGAAGTTAAAGAAGAAAAAGTAAATAAAAACCAAGATCTAAGAAATGGGAAGGCTATACCAGGTAAAGGGGAAAGTGGATTTAGGACAACACCTACTGGTGTAGGAGAAAAAGCTGCAGAAGGTCCTACTAGTAATAATAAAAGAGGGGTGGGAGCTAACCCAGTAGATAACGTTATATCAAGTTTGAAAAATCAATTCGGAGATATTGATTTTAATACACCAGATGTTGTGAAAAATCTACAACAGTCGAAAATCAATATTCGAGAAATAATGCTGCTATTCCGAACCCAGCACCAGAGAAATTAGGAAAAATTACTTATAATTGGAAAGAAAAAAGAATTGAAAATGAAATTGATGGATGGAAAATAGAAGGAACAAATAATTATGTAACAGCTATTAAACCTGAAGCTCCAACAGAAGTTGCGACTGATAGACCTGCTGGATTTGAACCCAAACCATCTAAAGTTTACGATAATAATGGAAGTATAGAGAGACAGTATAACGATACTCCTACTCCAAACAATCCTTTAGCGCCTAATAAAGCAAATCAAAACTATGCAAATGGTGTTAACTACTCAAGTGTACCTGGTGTTCCTTTAAATAATGCAGAACATTCTGCTGTCGGTAAAGGCTATTATATTCAGTTGAATAAAAAAGGTACACAAATTTCAAAAGAATTTAATGTTAATCCGAATTCTAGATTATACCTTAGTGCATTAACGGGTGGAGCATATGGGAATATGGGGACTGCTGGTACTGGTGAAAAAGTAGAAATCACAGTTACAGATGCAGATACGGGTGAAGTTTTAAGAACAGTAACAGATGCGAATAATAATAGTGAAACAACACACGTTTCAACTCCTTATGGAGATGGAGGAAATGGTAATGGTTTTGGGTTCTGGAGAACCATTATTAATACTCCAAATACTACTAAAAAAATTAAAATAACGATTAAAGCATTAGAAGATGGTCCGGCATTTAAAAAGACTTATCCTGTAAATGGTAAAACAGAAATTGAAGATGGATATTTTGTAGGAGGAGTTAACTTGACTGTTGGTGCAGCTTTAGAAATGACAACAGATGTTATCCGTAATAAATCAACTTCTTCATATGGTCAAGATGTATTGTATAAAGATAAAGAGTCTGGTCAATTAAGAGTAACTGTGAAAAATGTTGGGGGGTTACCAACTTATGGTGCTTATGAATATACTGTAAAAATTCCTGAGGGTGTTGAATTAAAAGATTCTGTAAAAAAAGCAAATGAATGGAATTGGCCTGGTCCTTACCAAGTGGTATCATATGATGAAACAACTAGAACACTTAGATTGAAATTCAATGCGGGGGATTCTGATCCTGCCAAAAATGGAACTCGAACATTCGGTATTGATTTCACAACAGCGAAAAACTTTAAAGGGACTGCTACTTTTAAAGTAACTGCAGAAATTAAAGAAGGATTTACAGATTTACAAGGAAACAGAGTATTAGAAAATACAGGCGTTGTAAATCCAAATAGTCCATATAGAAATACATTTAATGCACTTGGAAATACAGATACTCCAGATTATTACTACAATAAAACAATTTATATTGATACTGTTAAACCTGTTGCTCCTACAGTAGAACCAGTCCATACAGATAGTATTATTGGCGAAAAAACTGATAAAAATCAAGTTAAAGAGTTGCTAGTTTCTGTTCCTACGGAAAAACAAACAAACTTAACAGATGAAACTAGAGAAAAACAAGATATTGCTGAAAACGATAGAAATAACGGAACGAACCGTGATGCGAACACTGAGGTAGAGAATATTAAAGAAGCTATTGGTGGATTAACTTCATTAAAAGTTACTTTACCGAATAGTAAAACACCAATTACTCTAACGAAGAAAGCAGATGGTTGGTATAATGGTGCAACAAAAGTTGAAGTACGTGATGGTAAATTAGTTGTTCCAGTTCCAGCAGGCACAGATTTGACGGAAGCGAATGAGACAACAAATCCGGACAAACGTATCAAAGTCACTGTGCTTGATAAAGCAGGTAACGAATCAGATCCAGCTTATGCTAATGTTCTAAACGAAGCTCCAACAGTAGCAGTTGAGAAAAGAGATTTATATGTTTATAAAACAAAAGAAGCTGATAAATGGAACAATGCTAAAGTTTTAGAAAAAGCTAAACCATCAGCAACTGACTTAGAAGATGATCGTGATGGAGTTGAGTCTACTAAACCAACAATCGCAGTAAGTAATGCAGGTAACTTAGATACAACTACAGTTGGAGATTATACTGTAAAAGTTCAATCAACTGATAGTGAAGGTAAGAAATCAACAGAAGTCGACGTAACGGTTCACGTATTAGATTTAATTAAAGTAGATCCAACAGTAACAACAGACCCAACAAATCCAAGCACAACAGCTCCAGTATCTCCAAAAACAGCAGATACACCTGTAAAAGAAGGAGACGAAAATCTTGGTAAATATCCAGCAGGAGTTACTCGAGAAGACTTAGTTAAAGAAGTTACACGTACAATTAAGTATCTAAAAGAAGAAGATGCAAACAAAGATGATGCAACTCCTCTATACGCTGAAAAAGTACAAAAAGTAACTTATAAACGTACAGCAACGGTTAACCCAGAAACAAAAGAGGTAACTTACTCTGATTGGGAAGTTTACAATGAAGCTGATAAATTAACAGATGCTAAAGCTGATGGAACAAAAGGTAAATTCAATGCTGTTGAATCACCAGTAGTAGACAACTACTTACTAGTAAATGCAACTGATAAAACAGTAGCGGAAAAAGAAGCTCCCGTTCCTACGCAAGATGGAACAGTGACTCCAGAAGTAACAAAAGTGCTTTATAAAAAAATTGGGGCGTTCATACCAAGCTATCCTGATGGTAAGAAGCCACAAGGAGCACCAGAAAAAATAAATTATCCAAATCATCCAACAGATCCAACAAAACCAGGGGACTTTAGTACTGTAACAATTCCTTATGTACCAGGATACACTCCTGTTTACAATGGTCAAGAATTAACTCCGAAAAATCCTAATGATCCAACTCAAGGTTATAAGGTACCAGATGGGTTTACTCCAACGGATAAATTCGGAGAATCACCAATTACGTACACTCCATCTACTCAAACTGCTAAAGTAGTTATTGAGAAGAAAGCCGATGGAGCACCAAATGAAGTGGTTTCTAGCTTTGATTTAACAGGAAAATCTGGTTCAGAATTACCAGCAAATACAGACATTGATAACAAAATCAAAGAACTTAAAAATCAAGGTTATGAAGTAGAAAGTGATGATTATCACACTCAAGATAATCATCATCCAACATTTGATGACAAGGAAGATATCAATCCACAAGATGGTACATCAGCACCTTCTCAAACTTTCAAAATTGTTGTAAAATCAAGAATTGTTGAAGTACCTTCATCAACACCTCATGAAAAAGATAGTCCAGTAGATCCAAATGGAGAAAATCCAGATCTTAAATGGCCTGATGGATTAAAAGAGTCTGATTTGAATACAACTGCTAAACGTGTGATTTCTTATGTGAAGAAAGATTCTGATACAGCTCCTGAAGTAAAAGCTAAGGATGATACTGTTCAAACGGTGCCATTCACAAGAAAAGCGAGCGTTAATCTTGTTACTAAAGAAGTAACTTATACAGATTGGGAAAGTCCAAATAAAACATGGGATAAAGTTGGGGTAGATGTTCTACCTGGATATATTGCAGATAAAAAAGAAATTCCAGCGAAAGAAGCAGTAACTCCTGCAAAAGATACAAAAGTAATTCCTGATGAAACTGATAAAGTTACTTATACGAAGATTGGAAGCTGGATTCCAGTTGATCCAACAACTGGTAAGGATGGAGAACCAATTCAATTCCCTAATGATCCAAACGATCCAACAAAAACAGGAGAAATTACGCAAATTATTCCTCATAAAGATGGATATACTCCGAAAGATGGAAATGGAACACCATTAGAACCAGTAAATCCTGCAAATCCAGAACAAGGATATAAACCACCGAAAATTACAGATCCAAAAGCAAATATCAAGATTACATATGAAAAAGATGATCAAAAAGCAAAAGTTAAATTTGTTTCAGTAGATGAGAAAGGTGTTGAAACACCATTAGATGCAAAATATAATATTGATGATCTTACTGGTAAATCAGGAGATAAAATTCCAGAAGAAAAAGTTCAAGCACGTGTTGATGTTTTGAAATCTATGGGATATGATATTGTAGATAATCCATTTGATCAGGATCCAACGTTTGATACTAGGAAAGAAACAGATCAAGAGTTTACAATTAAAGTTAAACCACAAGTTTCAACTGCAAAACCTGTTTATGTAGTAGAAGGAGATAAACCATCTTCAGAAAAATTAAAAGATGCTGTTACTACTAAAGGAAATGAGAAAACAGTAGATGAAACTAAACTTCCTGAAACAACTGGAAAAGTTGGAGATGATACATTGACAGCTCCAGTAACAGTAACATACGGTTCAGGGGTTAATAAACGTGAAGAAATAGTACCAGTACCAGTAACAGTATTACCAAAAGTTAAACCAGAAGGTGTAGTAGTACCGAAAAATAGCGATAAAACTGAATTAGAAAAAGCTATTAAAGAAGAAGCAGAAAAAGCAGCTAAAAATCTTAAAGGGTTACCAGAAGGTGTAACAGTTACAGTAACAAATGTTGAAACAAACACTGTACCTGGAACAGAAAATGTAGGAAAACAAACACCAGCTAAAGTACAAGTTAAATACACAGATAAAGATGGAAATGAAATTACAAAAGTGATTGAAGTACCAGTAAATGTTGTAGAAGCTTTACCTAAACCAATCGAAACACCAGTTACAAAAACACCATTAACACCGGAAGACTATACTAAAGGAATTACAATTCCAGAAGGTGGAAAAGTAACGAATGTAGAAAACATTCCAGACTTAACAACACCAGGTAAGAAAGATCCGGTTAAAGTAACAGTAGAATTACCAAATGGAAAAGTAATTACAGTGGAAGTACCAGTAACAGTAACGCCAGTTAAGGAAATCGAAACACCAGTAA
>NZ_JBSMTL010000018.1:0-22187 GCF_054054385.1 Gemella taiwanensis | reverse complement strand
AACAAGAGAATTCAATCAAAAACAAAATGGATGCCTCCTGTACAATACAGGATAACATCCACTTGTCTAAACTAAATATATATGTGTCCAGAATTTTGGGTACACATCAAAATCGATTTTGTCGAGTCACCCCCGCAAAGTTTATTAGATATCTAAAAAGCTTTTATAAAGCGTATTTAGATATCAATAAACCACTGCGTCTATGAGTTTTCATATACACTTTTTAAAATTTAGGGCTTTTAGGTTCGTCCCTTAAGTCTTTTTTATGACATTTGTCATATTACTTCATGACATTACCTACTAAAAGGTAACTTCCTACTTTGATATAATTTAATTATCAAAAATGAGGTGAACAAAATGTCATTAAATAATATTATAGAAGTAAAAAACATAACAAAAACAATTAAAGGAAAAAATATCTTGGATGATATTTCTTTTAATGTAAACTCTGGTGAATGCATTGCTTTAATTGGGCCTAACGGAGCTGGTAAAACTACTCTAATGAATTGTCTATTAGGAAATAAATTTATCAATTCAGGCTCAATAAAAATTAATTCTCTAAATCCAGGAAACCAGAAACTAAAAGAATTTCTTAACATACTTCCTCAGGAAAATGTCGTTCCTGAAAAACTAAAAGTGAAAGAATTACTTAGTTTTATTCAAAAACTATATAAAAATCCATTAACAAATGAAGAAATCGATGTACTACTAAGATTTGATGATTCTCAAAAAGAGAACTTTGCTTCTAAATTATCAGGAGGACAAAAAAGATTATTATCTTTTATTATTACATTAATAGGACGACCTAAATTAATTTTCTTAGATGAACCAACAGCTGGAATGGATACATCAACACGTATTAGATTTTGGGAAATTGTAAATAACTTAAAAAATAAAGGTCTAACTATTATTTATTCTTCTCATTACATCGAAGAAGTAGAACATACCGCAGATAGAATCTTAGTTCTAAATAAGGGAAAACTTATTCGCGATACTACTCCACATGCTATGCGTGCTGAAGAAATTGAAAAATACTTCACACTACCTATAAAATATCTAGATTTATTGAAAGATAGTGATATTATAAATAATTTAGAAATTAAAACAGATAATATTAATTTCTTAACAAAGAAACCAGATGAAATATGGAACATATTACACCAAGCTGGTTGTACATTTAAAGAAATTGAAATTCAAAATAGAACTTTATTAGATAGTATTTTTGTAACAACTAAAGACAATGGAGGAGAGAAATAATGAAAAATCTTGCTAACTTATTAAACATAGAATTTATATTCATAAAAAGAAACTTAACTAATTTTATTATGGGATTAGGTTTTCCAGTTATCTTCTTTATACTATTTTCTGGAATGCAGCAATTCGATGATCCTGAAACAAAGATACGCGTTGTAAAAGATATGCTTATTTCAATGACCGCATTCAGCAGTATAAGCTTCGCTTTATTTTCTCTCCCTATTTCAATAAAAGAAGACGAGAAAAACAACTATCTACATATATTAAATAATTCTCCTATAAAAATATCTGAATACTACCTTGCTCGTTTTATTCGTCTAATAATTACGTTTATTATATCAATAGTTGTTGTATTTGCTGTTGGGCATATCTTTAGAGGCGTTAATATGACAGCTCGTGAATGGTTTATGTCAGCTGTTCTAATGCTTATTGGAAGTATTACATTTTTAGGTATGGGATTACTTCTAAGTCTTATTAAATCAGAAGAAAAACTTTCGTTACTTGCTAATATATTATACCTAGGACTTGCTATGCTAGGAGGACTTTGGTGGCCTACTTACCTTTTCCCAGAATGGTTACAAAATATATCTAAACTGACACCAACCTACTATCTTTTAGATTTCGTTAATAAATATATTAAAGAAGATATTTTCTCTTATAGAGCTCTAGCTATACTTCTAGCATATTCGGTTGTATGTATAATTGCTACATTGGTAATAAAAAACAGAAGAGAATCAAAATAATAATAATAATAATAATATAAGAGTGCGGATAAATTATTCACACTCTTATATTATTGTGGTATTATTAAAGAATAAGGAGATTGAAATGTATAAAAAATTACTAAATTTATTAAAGGGGAATTATGGTTTTTATTTATCATTGGTATTTTTCATATTCCCACTTGCATATGTTATCGATGGAACTTATCCTAAATATATATTGCTTTTAACTTTTCTCGCACTTTCTTCATATATAGGAATACTATATACAAAAAATAAAATTCTTATTTTTACAGAATGGTTTTATTTAATTGCTTATATCAGTTACATGACCATTATTTTATATCCGATGAATATTCTATTTAGTTTTTATCTAAGTAATCTACTCGTTTGGCATTTTCATGATAAGTATTTTACATACAGAACGATTAGCTTTTTTATAACTATAAATTGTCTAACACTATATATAATCTCTAATCCCAAAATGAATATTGGAGATAGAATTATCCTATTTATTTTTTCTTCTATGTGTATAATAACTTATTTTTTCCAAAAATATGGTTATGAAAGAAATAAATTAAAAAATGAACGTATAAAACACAATGAACATATTAATCTACTTCTTGCTGAAAATGAACGAAATCGAATAGGCCGAGATTTACACGATAGTATCGGACATACTTTTGTAATGTTAAAGTTAAAAGCAGAGCTGGCTGAAAAATATTTAGATAAAAATAATATTGAAGCTGCAAAAAAAGAACTTCAAGAAATTAGTGAAATCAGCAGTACTTCAATGACAGAAACACGTTCTATTATTAATAAATTAAAGCATAGAAGTATTACTGAAGAATTAAAAGTTATTACAGATATTATGACCATGGCTGATATTTCATTAGATATTAAGAATAATATGACTACACTTCCATCTGAATTAGTTGAATGGACTATTACAATGGTACTAAAAGAATTAACGAATAATGTTATTAAACATAGTAAGGCTAATAAATGTAATATTAATATCAATGAATCTAGTAATAACTATACTATTATTGTCTCTGATAATGGTCGTGGTTTTGAAAATATTGACGGAAAGGAACTATCTTCTATAAGAGATAGAATTAAACTAGTTAATGGAGTAATAGATATAACATCAAAAAAATTCCCTACAACTATCAAAGTAACAATCAATAAATAAAAACAGGAGGACAATATGAAATTACTTATTGCTGAAGATCAAAGTATGTTACGAGATGCAATGGCAACATTATTATCAATGGAAGATAGTGTTGAAAGTGTACTTCAAGCTAAAGATGGAAAAGAAGCTATAAATTTAATTTCTACTAATGATATAGATGTAGCTATACTTGATGTAGAAATGCCTGAAGCAACAGGACTAGACGTACTAGAGTACATTCGTAGTAATAATATACATTGTAAAGTTGTTATTGTGACAACTTTTAAACGTATGGGATATTTTGAACGCGCCATAAAAAATAACGTAGATGCCTATGTACTAAAAGATCGCTCAATAGATGAACTTATGAAAACAATTAACAACGTCTTAGGAGGTAACAAAGAATACTCACCTGAACTAATGGAAAATATCTTCAATAGTCACAATCCATTAACAAATCAAGAAAAAATTATTCTTTTAAAAATTAAAGAAGGATTACCAAACAAAGAGATTGCTAATGAACTGTTTTTATCGGAAGGAACTATCAGGAATTATATTTCTAATATCCTAACTAAATTAAACTGCAAAAACAGAACAGAAGCTGTAAAAAAATCTACCGAGGAAGGATGGCTTTAGATGACAAGAAAACTCGCTATAAGATTATCATTACTTTCGTCAATTATATACATAGCACTAACAATACTATACTTTACAAGTGTAATATCAAAATTTAATCATTCTGATAGTCCTAGCGCAGGCGCTGGTTTAGGAATGCTACTTGCGTTCCTAATACCACACTACTTTATGCTTTTAATAGCTGTTATTTTTAATATTGTTATTTCATTAATAAAATTCACAAAAAATTATTTAATAATTATAAATATTATATTGTATATCATCGCTGGCGCATTAGGGTTTATTTTAGGATTTATTTTAATTATTTCTATCATTTTCCAAATAATATTCTTGATAATTGCATATAATAAATAAAACAGGAACAACTTTAAATCAAAATTTTTACAAAGTGATTTTTAGTTGTTCCTTTTATTTTATTTTACTAAAGAATAGCTTATGTCTATTAATTCTTTTATTGTTTCTAATTTGATATTTTTATCTAAAACTATGCTAATCCAATGCTTCTTATTCATATGATATGCTGGAAAAATATTTTTATTGTCTATAATATCTAAGATCTTATCCGTAGAATATTTTAGATTTAAAACTTTCACCTTAGTTGTAATATCAGTATTTTTATTTAATTTATTATATTTAACCTCTAGAATCAAGGCATACCATTTATTTTTTTCATTTACAAATGCCAATATGTCTGGATGTTTTTTAAAAGGATTAACATGATTTCCACCATATTTATAACAATAATCGATAACTTCTGAACCTATTTTCCCAGATTCATCAGCTAATCCCAATAAAGAACTTAGTAACTCTTCTACCTGCTCCCTAATATTCTGTACTGTTTCACCTACTGCACTATCTACGCTATACAATGAGTAAACCTCATCAAATTCTAAATCATAAACTTCTACTAAAAGTTGACTATCTACAAATACGATTTCTATTAAGAAGCTACTATCTAAAATTTCTTTTCGATATATTAGTTTTTCCGCTTCTTCTTCAAATCCAAACTGTAAAAGTTGTTCCTTAGAAAAGTTATATTCTTTTACATCTATAATCTTCATATTTATTATTCGAATCTAGCTCTATCGTGACTTTGACTCCACTTATCTACCTCCGGTCCTTTTGGCACAATAGTTTTACCTGCGGATGCATAATATCCGATCTTTATTGCTTCAAAGTCTGTTGTAGTTCCAAATCCTGATGTCTGATATAAATCTTTTAAGTAGTTGAATATGTTAGAATATTCTTCAATTCTCTTTTTATTCGCAGAATATAATCCGTAATAAACAACATCAAAACGAATCATCGTAGTATAGAAACGAATATCTGTATCTGTTATTGTATTTCCATGGAAGTATCTTTGATTTGATAAACGCTCCTCTACTACATCCATCATATCGAAGAATCTATCGAATGCCTCATCATATTTTTCTTGGTTTTCAGCAAATCTCATTCCATATACACCATCATTAATTGCTACGGCCAATTTTTCATTCCACTCATCGATTTGACCTGCAAGATGCTCAGGATATAAATCTATTTCATCTTTTTTATGTAGTTTACTAAATACTGTTGCAAATTCATGAAGTAACTCAGCAGATTCTTTTCTAACTACTTTTCCTGTAGTAACATCAACAAGCACAGGTACTGAATATGGTCCTTCATAATCTGAATCACTATTTAAGTATACATCTTTAATTTTAGATTGTTTTAAAACTGGGTCTAGCCCATCTTTATCTAAGCTAAATTGCCATCCTTCTTCTCCACGACGATAATCCAATGTTCCTAAACTAATAGCATCATCTAAACCTAGTATCTCTCTTGCTATAACCGCTCTATGTGCATATGGGCATAAAGGAGACCATAATAATCTGTATCTTCCCTCTTCTATAGGTTGTTCCTCTGTTCCAAATGGTTTACTAAAAAATTTTTTCATGTGATTTTCTCCTTTTTAATTTTCTATAATTTTTTTTGCTTCTTCATAAATATACATAACATTCAAAGTATGTTCTTTTTGATCATTCATGAAATCAAAATCTTTATTATTAATAACTTCAACGAATTTTTTAAACTCAGCAAACATTCTGTGTGAATGAATATTTTTATTTTCATTTATGAAGTTATCTTTTGTCTGAATACTGTAATTAGGAACTTCATTTGTAGGTCCAATAACTTTAATTATACCTTGATCACCTTGAATATTTACATAACTATTATTAAAAGTATCTTTCGCTGCTATGCAAACTACTTTAAAATTAGCATATTCTAATAGAAGAATACCCGAAGTATCAACATCATTAACAATATTTGGTGAATAAT
This sequence comes from Gemella taiwanensis, assembly GCF_054054385.1. Lineage (NCBI taxonomy): Bacteria > Bacillati > Bacillota > Bacilli > Caryophanales > Gemellaceae > Gemella > Gemella taiwanensis. The sequence continues at coordinate 16,082 of NZ_JBSMTL010000018.1, read as the reverse complement.
GTACTTTATTAGGTTTACCAAATAATCCAACTACAAAATGAATGTTATAAATATTTAAATCACCAAGTACTCCCCCACCTTTACTTTTATCAAACACTGGTGCTATAACTCCATTTTTAAATGCTTCATATCTTGAAGAAAGTTGAGAAAAATTACATTCAACAAGTCTTATTTCTCCAATATTATCAATATTGTCTTTTATATCAAGATAATTTTTTTGATATTGATTTGTTATTGCTTCTATTAATATTAATCCTTTAGCTTCGGCTATTTCAAATAATTCTACAGATTCCTCATACTTTAAGGTAAACGGTTTTTCACAAATAACATTTTTACCAGCTTCTAAAGCTTTCTTAGCAACTGTATAATGTAAATTATTCGGCACTGCAACATAAATAGTATCAATCGCTTTATTTTCCAGACAAAAATCAATATCAGTATATATTTCTTTAATATTATATTTGTTTTGTAATTCTTTTAAATTTTCAATATTTCTAGCTGCTATAGCTTCTAATTTAATTTCTGGAAGTTCATGAGCAAAAGATAAGAAATCTTTCACTATCATTCCAGAACCAATAATTCCTAATTTCATGTTTTCCTCCAAATTACTATGTATCCTTTAATTATATCTTTATAAACTCACACTAGCAACTTTTCTGCATAAAAAAAGGAATCATGAGCTTTAAGCTCATGACCCTTCTCATCAGTCCTAAATTTTGGAGACACTAAAAAACCTAAGGAATGGAGTCCTTAGGTCTTTACTCTATACAACATACTAACTAATTGCTTTGTATACATATTTTACACTGTTTTCTTTGATTTTACAAATTATTTTTTTAATATAGAATCAAATAAATAAAAGCTTATAGAATTATTAGTAAATCTACTAATTTTAGTCATAAAAATACAACCATTACTAGAAATACTTCCTTGTCGTGCTAAATAAGATAAAGCAGGTACTAATTGAAATAAAACTGCTTCATAATATTCATTTTCTTTTTCAATTAACAAAATAGCTTTCTTATACAATTCTCTCTCTTTTATTCCAACCTCTTTATCTAATATCAAATTATATAAATCAGTTAAAATTTCTTCTTCTTTAGGAAAATAATTAAACATATAAAATTCCTAATAATTACCAATTAATAGTTGGTTCCAATGTGAACCCCCATCATCATTCGCAATAGTAGTATACTGGGAAAAAGTAGTAACTTCTGTTCTTCCTTTTGCATCAGCTATATTATAATTTAAAAACATACTACCTGATAATAATAAAACAAAAAATAATTTCTTTTTCATAATAATAGAACCTTCTTTCTGCTATTTTTCAGAAAATTTAACTTTTTTTTCGATATTAGAAATGAATTGTTAGTTTTATTATATAGTAAAAAATAAAAAATACAAGTCTTCTATTTAATTTTTTAAAATATTTGTTAAAACATCACTCTTTACACTCTGTCAAAATACTTTCTATTTCTTTTAATTCTTTTATAAACTTACTATCTTTATGCCCTATATATACAATCTTTCTTCTACTCTTGTCATTGCTACATAAAGCAATCGTCTTTCTTCTTCTACATTTGTTTCTAACAATACATTTTTATCTAACTTTTTCATAGTTTGCTTTATACAAATAAGAATAATTCTCATCTATATTCATTATAAATACATTTTTAAATTCAAGTCCCTTATATAATTAATTTAACTTTGAATTTATCTCCCTATCAAATTTGATAGATTGTTTTATTTTTTTATATTTAGTTATATTCATACTGCCAAGGGAGTGACTCAAAAATCGTGATTTCGGAGAAATCGATTTTGTCGAGTCACCCCCGCACAGTTTATTAGATATCTAAAAAGCTTTTATGAAGCGAATTTAGATATCAATAAACCACTTGCGTTGTACGTTAGAATTTTTAGTGCCAAAGGCACTTTAAAATTCTTACGTATAACGTATGCAAGGACACACCAAGAAGTGAGTCATAAGACGAAACTGATTGGATTGTGTCTACTGCTGAGGCTATGAGTTTTCATGTAAACTATTTTTAAAATCTAGTACTTTTGGGTCAGCCCCTTACTTTTTTGTATAACAAAATGTACAAATATTTCTTTTGTAACTACTTTCTTAATTAATAAAAAAATAATTAGTATGGATTTTTCTCATCCACACTAATTATTATACACCCTATTATTTTATGCTTTTTTTCTAGATTTAATTGCTCCAATAACTAATGGAATTAAGCTGATTAAAATAATAGCAATTACAACTACAGAAAAGTTGTTCTTAACAAATGGAATATTTCCAAAGAAGTACCCTACTGATACAAATAATGTACACCAACAAAGACCTCCGAAGAAATCAATAATTCTAAACTTAGAATATTTCATCTTACCAGCTCCTACGATAAATGGAACGATCGTACGAATGATTGGGAAGAATCTAGCTAAGAAAATAGACTTTCCTCCATGTTTTGCTACAAAGTTTTCAGCGTCTTTTATGTTTTCATCAGACACAAACTTTTTAAACCATGCTTTACTCTTTAGATAATCAGAGAAGTTTCTTCCAATAAAATAGTTACAATTATCACCAATTACTGCGGCACTTACACATAAGAATAATAATAAAAAGATGTTATTCCCTGTTGCAGCCCACAATGCACCACTAGCGAACAATAATGAATCACCTGGTAAAAACGGCATAAACACAACACCAGTTTCAATAAAGATAATTAAAAATATTATCCCATACATCCACCATGGTCCATGTTGTGTCATTAATTCACCAAGATGTTTGTCAATATGCAATACAAAATCAATTAAAAATTTAATTGTTTCCAATGTAATCCTCCTAAAATAAATATGTTCTATGAGATTATACCATAGAGAACATAACCTGTCTATTAATCATACAATCTAGAAATTAATCTCTTATGAATTTTTTCATTTCAGCAATGTAGTCTGCATTACTTTCATGTTTTCTAAGATGATTAAGTACTCCAATTGTTGGTTCACTAACATCCTCAAGTTTTCTACGAGTTTGCCATAGTATTTTTACTTCATCTTCTGTTAGTAATAAATCTTCTTTTCTTGTAGAACTCTTCAAGAAATCAATAGCCGGATAAACTCTTCTTGAAGCTAATTCTGGTGATAATACTATCTCCATATTCCCAGTTCCTTTGAACTCTTCAAATATTAAGTCATCCATTCTAGAACCAGTATTAATCAAAGCAGTTGCTATAATAGTTAAACTTCCTCCACCTTCAACGTTTCTCGCTGCACCAAAGAATGCTTTTGGTTTGTGAAGGCTCGATGGATCTACCCCTCCGCTTAAGACTTTACCACTACTTGGTTCAACAATATTATAAGCACGAGCAAGTCTTGTAATACTATCCATAAGTATAATTACATCTTGACCAAGTTCTACACGACGTTTAGCATGCTCAATAACCAATTCTGCCACTTTGATATGATTTTCAGAAGTTTCATCAAATGTTGAACTTACAACATCTGCTCCTCTTACAGATCTCTCCATATCAGTAACTTCTTCTGGTCTTTCGTCAATTAAAAGAATAATTAACTTCTTATCAGGATAATTTTTTCTAATAGAATTTGCTATATCTTTTAGTAATGTTGTTTTTCCAACTTTAGGTGGTGCAACAATCAATCCACGTTGACCGAATCCAATCGGTGCTACCAAATCAACAAATCTTGTAGAAAGTTTTTCTTTAGTAGTCTCTAAAACAATTTTTTGATTTGGATAAATCGGTGTTAAAGCTTGGAAATGTGCTCTACCTTTTGCAACCTCTGCATCAACATCATTGACCTTATCTACCTGTAATATACCTGCAAATCTTTCACCTTCACGTGGTTTACGAACTTTCCCAAATACTTCATCACCTTTTTTAAGTTCAAAACGGCGAATTTGAGAAGCGGAAATATAAATATCTGTTTCTCCTTTTTTATAATCAACAGTTCTTAAGAAACCAAAACCATTTTCTGGGTGAATATCATCTAAAATACCAGAAGCATAGTAATGCTCTTCACTTACTGATTGTTTTTCTAAAATCGCTAATACTAACTCTTTTTTATTTAATGTATAATATCTTGGAACACCAAGTTCTTTAGCCAAAGCTGTAAGTTCTTTAGTATTCATACTTTTATACATTTCATCAAATTTTACGTTACTCATTTTTTTCCTTTCTCCATGTATCACATAGAAAATCATTAAACATCTAAATTAATCGTTGATCTAATTAAACATTATCTTTAAAGTACATCAAGAACCTGAATAAATAACTCACACTAAATGTTATTTTCAAGTTCTTGTTATTTAATATTAATTTTTTTAACAACAATTTATCTCTTACTAAGTACTACCACTGCAGATAAGATAAATGCAGCTCCGATTATATCTATTAGACCAAATGTTGTTCCTAATAATAAGAATGAGAAAACTATTGCTGCTATTGGCTCAAAACATCCGATAATACTTCCTGTAACAGCTCCAATCATTCTTACCCCTTCTAAATACAGTGAAAATGACATTATTGTTCCTACAATAATAACACCAGTTATGCATAAGAAGTCCATAAATGTAAAATTGGAAGGTATATAATTGCTACCTGTACCAAAATACACTACAGATCCTGCAATTAAAAGTCCCCAGGTCATTATCGGCATTACTCCATATTTCTTTGTTAAATTTACTGATGAAATATTATAACTAGCTAGTCCAAAAGCAGAAAATATTCCCCAGAATAATCCCAAAGTGGAGATATTTAATTTACTGAAATCTAAATGCGTAGCCATAAGAACAGTTCCAAATAATGAGGATACTATTGCAACGACTTCACGAGGCAACGGCCATCTTCGACTTATAATACAATAATAAGTCATAATCATTACTGGCCCGGTAAACTGAATAACAGTTGCCATACCTGCATTAGTATACTTAATCGCTAAAAAAAATGTACCTTGACAAATGAGTAATCCTAAAAATGAAAAATTTAATAATCTCAAAATATCTTTTTTATCCGAAAATACATTCATCAGACTTTTCTTATCTTTTAAGAATAAAATAATCACTAGAACTATACCTGAATAAAATAGTCTATTGGAAATTACCCAAGTTGAATCTATCTTAGAAATATTAAGTAAATACTCACCTAACACTCCAGATAATCCCCAACATGTAGCTCCTAACAGAGTAAGAATAGCACCTTTTTTCATAGTACTTTTTTCCATAATTACACACTCCTAATGATCAAACAACTTTAGACTTGAACTTACAATTTTGTTAGATTTTTCTACTACTTCATTATAATTCTCATCCTTAGATAATAAGATACTAGTAAATAGTGTTATCATATTATTTTGAGCTACCATCATGTTTCCACATGTATAAAACTTAGCATCAAGTTTATTGGTAACATAACCAAATGGTGAGTACCAAAAACCATAACCAACTTTATAATTTTCATCAAAAAATTTCTTCGCAACATTCTCAGGATACCCCTTTATTATTGGCATCGGATAAAGAAGGCTAAGAGATTTAATTGCCTTTTGAGAATCTTCAACTTTTGCATTTAAAACTGAGAATACATCAAGTTTTTTCCCCATCAATGTTTTATCATCATATACTCTAAATTCTCTTTCAAATTGAGATTCAAAATTCTCTTTATATTCATGAATGATTTCTTCTTCATCAAACATAATTGAGTAATCATTGTTAAATAGATTCTCTTTTTTTAAGTATAAATGTGCTTTTAAATCTTTATCTGTATAATCTAATGAAATTAATGGATTTGTCGTGATGAATAAACTCTTTTTAGATTCAAACGCTATGAAATATCTATTTCTACTTAACAGGTATTTAGTTATTGCACCTAGTGAAGTATTATTTTCTAATAGTATTAAATTTTTTCTTGATAGTACAATACGTTTAAGTTCTTCTTTCTCAATTTGAAGAAGAGCTTTTCTAATGTTTTCTTGCCAAAGTTCCGGATAAATCTCTCTAACTATCGATATTTTAGGATCGTTAGAAATCTCATTATCATTATCAAGCTTGCTTAAAAATGAGATTCTCTCCGTCCATAATTCCGAAAACTCTTTTTCTTCCTTCATATTAAAGAACAATGTTATAAAAACTTCTTCACCTTTAAAAACAGCAAGTATTCCAGGAACTACAAATGATGTATCACTAAAATCTACCCATTCCTGACTGTTTTTATTATTACCGTCTGAAATACCACCATAGATTCCAAAATACTCATCATCATGTTCATCAATTTCTAAAACTGTTACCTGAGCTCTCAACTCTTCAAACCCAGATAAAATACTACTGTTATCAAAACTAGTTAGAAAATCATTAGAATCAAGTAACCATGTTGCTTCATAACCTATACCGATTATAGAAGTTTTAGTATCTGGTGTTCTTATTATAAATCTTTCACCTTTTTTTGGCGAAAACAGACTGATAAACTGATCTTCACTAAATGTTTTCTTTAGTTTGAATTTTACAACAAGTTTATCATCAAGAACCGTATCACTAAAATCATAATCTATAATTCTCTGATAATCATTCATACTTATTACCTATCCTTTTTTTTCTCCTCATTTTGAAGTCTTTCTTCACGTTCTTTAATTTCTAATTTTTTTTGTCTTTGTTTTATTAATCTATTTACCTCTTCTTCTGACTTATAACTTGCTTCTTTATCAGTAAAAATAAATAAATTTTTGTGATTATTCAAAATTGAAAGTATCGTTTTATTTTCTGACTCTTCATTTTCAAATAATTCTGCTATGTATTTTCTCTTGTCATTACCTAAAACTACAACAAATAAGTTTCTAGCAGACATTAAGTTTTCATACCCAATACTAATTAATTTGTTACCTTTGATTTCCATTCCAGCTTGTTGTAATTGTGATTTTTCTTCTTCTGAAAATTCAATAATATGAAGGTTTTTATTTACCTCATCAGCAAAACGGTAATCAAGTATTCCTCCATCAGATCCTAAGAAAACTACCGCAACATCTATTGGATTTTCTTCTAATACTTCTTTATAATTATTTAAATCTTCATCACATTCATTACTATTTAATGCCTGCGGATAATAAATGTTTTTAGCTTCTACATCTAACTTTTTAAATAACTCATGCCTTGCATATCTATATAATCCAAATTTCTCTTCAATATCAATATCAGCAAATTCACGTTGACCTAACATTATAACATGTTTATAGCGATACTTCCCTGTTTGGTTGTCATCAATCATTCTATTCGTAAATTGTGTATTAATAATATTTTCAGGTAAGCAAATAACTGCTCCATCCTCAAGATTTTTTTCAAATTCATCATACATTCTATTTAGAACTGCTGTTTCACTGTTACAAACTATATATTTCATGTTTTCACCTCCATATAGTAATTATTCAAATTACTTTCTATTATATCATATTTATCCCTTACTAACAACGTCATAGATTTTACTCAACTTCTATCAGTTTAGAGAGTACATAAGAATAAACATATGTTTTAATATTTTTTAATTGATAATATTCCACTACCGCTTCTTTATATATTCTTAGTTGATCCTTGTGTCTTTCACGTAAAATACCTTCCCCAGTTTTACTAGTCACATAGTCAGTCTTATAATCAACGATAATAGCTTCATCATCAGATATTTTAATAAATAAATCGACTACCCCTTGAAGTATTACATCTATCTCACTATCGCTTTCACTGTATAGTTCTTTAGCTTTTTTCGCAGTGGTAAATGCTATTTCAGTTTGACAAAATTGGCAATTAGAAATAATATTCATTAATTCATTATTAATAAAGTTACTTATTCTTTCTATATCATCTTTATTATTTATATTATCAAACTCTTCTTCTGTTAATATTCTATTCTCTTTAATATTTTTTATTAAACTATCTGTTTTCTTCAAATTATTTAAGTAAACTTCTACATCATTAATTTCAACACCCGATCTCACATCATTAACTATCTTTTCAAAAAGTTTATGAACAATATTCCCCCTAAGTATTGCCTTACTTGCAGATGTTGAGCTCTTCAATGTAGTTAACTCGAGATAGCCTCTTTTTTCTTTCTTAAAGCCAGAATTACTTTCACCGTTAATTTTTTTCAATGCGCTATATGATGTTTTTGTTGGAAATACCTTATGTTTAATAGTATTCTCCTGGATTTCTTCATTGTCTTGTTGTTTTAATTCAAACCTTTCATAAAAATCTGCTAAGTCAAAGTCTAAACCATTTTCCTGTTCTTGAATCAATGGAATAACTTCATGAGCTTCAAATTTTGCCTCACGCTCATTTTCAAAACTAAATCCTTCTTCATAATCACTCAGTAAGTTATTTAGTATAGTTTCAAAGTTATCATCTTCTAAAATAGCTTGGGAAAGTGATTTATCTCTTGCCTTCTCATTATTTAATTCTATTCCACTTGGACTTACAAGATACAGTGTGTTTTTAGCTCGAGTTAGGGCTACATACAGGTTACGAATTTCTTCTTCTCTTTCTCGTAGTTTTATCAAAATACTATTTAACTTATATAATTCGTTTAATTCTGTTAGTCTAGAATTGTTTAAACCGAAATTTTGAGCTATAGTCTCAACATTAAGACTTAACCCAAAAGTCTCTGTGAATAACCCTTCTCCAGTATAACCACTTTTACTAAATGAAGTGTCAAGATCAGCAACAAATACTTCTTTATATTCTAATCCCTTAGAAATATGAATCGTTGATAAGGTAACACTATCGTTTGGTGTTCTTTTCTTAGTTTCAAATACCTCTTCATTTTTTATATTTTTCAACTGCCTAATTAAACCAGATAGTTTATTATCAATTTTCTGATATTCATTTACAACATCTACAAAATTCTCAAAATAATCAATCTCTTCATCATTTACACCTATTGTAACTAAATAATTTTTAAAATCAGTATCTAAAGATATACATTCTATTAAAGTCGGTAAAGAGTTATTCAAACTAAAATTCAACCATTTTTTTAATAGATTTGTAGTCTGACTATCTTTTTTATTTTCACTATTTGTTAACTTCTCAAAAAGATTTTTTCCTTTTTGTAATGATACTCTCAATAATTCATCATTACTATAATCAAAAATCTCAGTATGCAAAATGGCTAATAGACTAGCATCCCTATTAGTGTTATCTAAAAATCTAAGAATATTATATAAAATATTAAAACAATTTGATTCAGTAAAACCAACTTTTTCCTTGAAAAATAATGGTATATTGTACTTGCTAAATATTTCTTTAAAACTAGACATTTTTGTACTATTTCTAACTAAAACAGCATAGTCACTATATTTCTTTCCATTCTTTATCCCTTGCAAAATTTCATATGCAATATTTTCTATAGATTGTTCCCTATAATTTTTTTTATTTTCTACTATTTCTCCTGTATAGTAGTTCACCTTACCATTTATTAACTTAGTTGCCATAATTTCTGTATCTTGGCGCTCTTTTGCTTCTGGATAATAAAGGGCGCTATCTTCATCATAGCTCACACCAGCATTCTTATTTCCCATCAATCTATTGAATACAAAATTACTAGATTTCAATATATTCTCATCACTTCTGAAGTTCTCTTTTAATACTACACAAATACCTTCAGAATCATCTTCAAATGAATATTCCTCATTTACACTATAGTTATCAATTTCCAATTTTCTATAACTATTATACTTTTGTTCAAAAAGATCTGGATTAGAACCCCTAAAACCATAAATTGCTTGCTTAACATCTCCTACTCTAAAGAAGTTCACACCTTCTCCTCTAATTAGGTTTAGAATATATTCTTGCAAATTATTATTATCTTGATATTCATCAACATATATTTCATAAAAATATTCTCTATAATAATTTGCCGCTTCACTTGGGATAATCTCACCATTTTCTTCTTTAGTTAAAGCCTTAATAGCAAGATGATTTAGATCAGAAAAATCTAAGAAATTGTTTTCTCTTTTTCTTTTAATAAAATCATTATGTAAATTCTTAAGAACTTTTGTAATAGTTCTTGATAACTCACTCATTTTATCTATAGTTTTAAAATAATTAATGTAATCATTAAGGTCAGTTTGTATACTTGCTAATGTCGCCGTGTCATAAACACTATCTTCTACTTTTATTTGTTCATTGAGTTTCTCAATAATAACTTCAATTTCCTCAAGATTCTCTTGATTACTCTTTAAGGTTTCTTCATCTTGTTGAAGATATTTTATGATCTTTTCTTTCTTGTCATCATCTAAATTAACAAGAGAAATAAAATCTATATCGTTCTTTTTTTTAGAACTTTCTAGATATTTTTTAATATACAAACAAAAATCAAATGTTATTTTTATATTTTCTACTGTAGTTAATTCATCAACTCTACTAAATTTATCAAGTGCTTCTTTATTATCAACAGAAAGTTTATCTTCATATAGAGAATTAAATTTTCCAAAATCTTCTTCTAAATATTTTTGAAAATTAGGTATATTTAAAAGCTTATAGTATATATCAATAATAAAAGAACTTATATTTTGTTTAGAGCCAAAAACTGTAAACAATAAATCTGTGCTACTAGAATCATCTTTAACCAATTCTTCTAGTACATTCCCTATTGTTTCACTCAATAGTCCTTTACTATTTGCTAATATACCAAAATTAGGTGATAAATATTTAATTTGATTATCAATTTTTTCCTCTACAAGATAATAGAATTTTTTCAATACATTTAGACAAAAGCTGTCAATAGTACTAACATAAGCATCATTCATTAGCATTCTTTGCTTTCTAAGGAATAATAAATCTTCTTCCTTATTTGTAGAAAGCAATCTTTCACTAATTTTATCTTCTATTCTTACTATCATATTTTTAGCAGCAGCTGTAGTAAATGTTAGGACTAATAATCTATCTATATCCCATCTTTTTGTCGCAACTTTTCTTGCTATTCTTTCGGAAAGAACCTCTGTCTTACCACTCCCAGCTGCGGCCGCAACGAGAACATCCGCTCCTGTAATAGCGATAGCTTGCCACTGCGGTGGTGTTGGTGGATACTTCCTAGAAGCGGCTATATTATCAATCTTCTCAATATTTATCATATAAATTTCCTCTAATTTCATATTAATAATCACTTTATATTTTAACATACTTTAAGCATTATGGTATAATGTTTTAAGATAGTAAGACATTTATTTAAATTATATTTTTATATTGTTTCTACACAGTTGTAATTATAAAATAATATTATAAATAAACATTACTTTTTCTTAAATTTTTATAATAGGTGAAATAGATGAATCGAAAAATTTTGGCATTAGCTCCTATTCTAGTAGCTAGTTCTATAATTAAACAAAATAAAAAACTAAAAGTAACTAAAACTACACTTGATTTTAATAATCTTCCCGATTCTTTTGATAATTTTAAAATTGCTCAAGTGAGTGACATTCACTGCGATAAGGTTGGATTAAGTGACTTAACCTTCTTAAGTAAAATCAGAAAATTCTCACCAGATATCATTGTAATTACTGGAGATATTCTAGATAGTTATAAAAACGACATGGATGTAGCCTATAATATCCTAAGTCAACTTTCTATAATCGCTCCTTGTTATTTTATATCTGGTAATCATGAACTTAGATTACCTAAAGAATACGCTGAGTTAAAAATTATGTTATCAAAACTTAAAATTACTCACTTACACAACGAAAGTATTCTTCTTAATCGTAATCAAGATTTTATAAATCTAGTTGGTGTAGAAGATTATAATTTTTTCAAAAACGAAGATAATTTAAATCACCGTGCGAACTTCAAGCAAACATTAGACAATCTATATTCTTCAGAATATTTTAACATCTTGTTATCACATCGTCCAGAGAAATTTCCAATCTATGTAGAAACTAAATATGATTTGATTTTTTCAGGGCATGCTCATGGTGGACAATGGAGAATTCCATTTTTAGGAGGTATTTTCTCTCCTAGTCAAGGATTCTTTCCAGAATACACAAGTGGTTGTTACAGAAAAGACAGTTCGACATTAATTGTTTCTCGTGGACTAGGAAATAGCTCGTTTCCTATAAGAATAAACAATAGAATTGAATTAGTATTAGCTACATTAAAAAAAAGAGAGATTCAAAAATCGTGATTTTTTAAAATCCGATTTTGAATCTCTTATTTTATTTATTAGAAATATAATTTCTCAAATTTTTCTATTTTTTCTTCAAAGTCTTGAAGCGCCAATTCAATTGCATCAGGTTTAGACATATCTACACCAGCATTTTTTAATACTTCTATTGGATAATCAGAGTTTCCTTTTGAAAGGAATTCATCTATATAAACTTTAGCATTTTTACTATCTTCTAGTATTAATTTTGATAATGCTTGTGCTGCAGAATAACCAGTGGCATATTGATATACGTAGTAATTGTAGTAGAAGTGTGGAACTCTTGACCACTCATATTTTATATCTTCGTCGTAAGTAAATACATCACCATAGTATTTTTTCACCACATTGAAATATTCAGTATTTAAATATTCTGCTGTTATAGCCCCTCCGTTTTGAAGTTGTTGGTTTATTTTGTGTTCGAACTCTGCAAATTGAGTTTGTCTATATACTGTTCCAACAAATCCACTTAATGCTTGATTAAGGACACGCAGCATTCCATTTTTGTTACCTTCTTTTTCAAATTTATTGTATAGATATTCTGTTAATAATGCTTCATTACAAGTTGATGCTACTTCTGCAACAAAGATTGAATAACTTCCGTAAACGTATGGTTGGTTTTTTCTAGTGTAGTACGAGTGCATTGAATGCCCTAATTCATGTATAAGTGTATACACATCATTTAATGTTCCATCAAAATTTAATAGAATAAATGGTTTTGTAGTATATCCACCCCATGAATACGCCCCTGAACGTTTTCCTTTATTAGGATAAATATCTATCCAACGTTCTGTAAATGCTTTACTCATATCATTAACATATTCTTCACCCATTGGTTTTACAGCTTCAAGTACTATATCACGAGCTTCTTCAAATGTAAATTTAATTGGTTCTCCTTTTACCATTGATACAGATCTATCATATAGTCTAAAATCTTCAAGTCCTTTTGCTCTTTTATGTAATTTATAATATCTTTGTAGGGCTGGAATTTTTTCATTAACTACAGAAACTAAATTATCATACACTTCCTCTGGTATTAAGTTGTTAGATAATGCATTATTCCTTGTTGATGTATATTTATAGACATCAGCATAATATTTTTTTCGTTTTAAATTTCCACCTAATGTAGATGCAAACGTATTATTATGTTTTTTGAAATAGTTATATAGAGAATGGAATGTATTTTTTCTAAGAACTCTATCTGTACTTTCCATATAAGTACCATATGTTCCATGCGTTAAAGTATGTTTATTTCCATCTTTATCTTCAACTGGCTCAAATTCAACATCTGCATTATTTAATGCTGAAAAAGTTTCATCACTAGCATTTAGTGCTTCTCCAGCCATTGCAATTATTTTTTCTTGTTCTGGATCTAGAGTATGACGACGTTTTTTATTAATTTTTTCTAATTCAAATCTATAAACTTTTAACTCATCTAATTCTTCTACGTATCCTAATAGTACATCCTCATCAATTGAAAGAAGTTCAGGTTTTAAAAATGACCACTCTGCATAAAACTTAGAATTTAAATTCATCGTTTTAGCATATAATTCACCATATTCAGCATTTGTACTATCTTGGTCTTTTCTAAGAAATGCATAAATTGTTAATTGTTCGACTTTTAACATCATATCTTCTTCAGCTTTAAAAACTTCTAGAAGAGCTTTAGCACCCTCTTTAACCTTACCTTTATAACTTTGTATTTGTGGTATTAATTCTTCCACTTCTTTAAATTGATTCCAAAAATCTTCATTTGTTTTAAAAATTAATTCTAAATCCCATGTATTCTCAACTTTTTGATCTTTTCTTAATAGTTCAACCATCTTATTTCTCCTTATGTCTAATACATAATCTTAATTATATCACATATTTCAGCAATTTGGTAATATATATTTTTAAAACTATATTGAATTTTCAGAAAATAGAAGCATTATTTTCTTTTTATTAGATGATCATAATTCTCATGTCCTATATAAATCTCCCTATTTTTATAGAATCCATAACTTTCATATAGTTTTCTTGCTCTAACATTCGATTGAGCAACATTTAAACTTAATAACGTATTACTACTATTAATAAAGCTTGTTAATAGTTTATTCCCAACACCTTCTCCTCTATACTCAGAAAAAACATATAGTGTATCTAAATAAAACTCTTTTTCCAATACTTCATTATAATCAAATATAATGTCATCTTGCTTTAAATTAAATTTTTTAACGACTTCATTAAACCAGAAATTTTTCATCTTTTCTACTTCATTATAGTGATAAGAAAATGAGAACCCTTTTATTTTTCCATCACTTTCGTAAACCATACAGTTTTTAAAACTAAATCTATCATATTCTGATAGAAATACAAATTTTAGAATATCTTGAATTTTTACTATAGAATAATTCTTTAATATGTCAATTTCTAAAGATTCAATAAATTCCTGCAATCCTTCTAATACTTTTATATCATCTTTGGTTGCTTTTCTAATCATTACATGTATCCTTCCATGATTTAGTAATTATTAAAGAATCATCTACTATTCAACTTCCCCAACATTAGCATATCTAGCAAATGAAGGCTCATAGTTTCTCACGTTAAATCCTAATTCTTCTAATATTACAGCTACATAAGATGCACGAACTCCAGTAGTACAATATGTAATTTGAAGTTTATTCTTATCTAAACCTTTTTCATTTACATATTTTTCTAACTCTTCTCTAGATTTTACAAATCCTTCTTCATTAACTAAAGAATTAAATGGTAAAGAGATTGCACCAGGAATATGCCCCGCTTTATTTTCACCGTAAATTACGCGACCATTATATTCAACTTCTAATCTAGTGTCTAAAATTTGCACATCAGCATTTCCAAGTTTTGATAATAATTCATCTGTAAATATAGCTTTTTCGTTTTGAGTTGCTTCACTACGAACTACATCGCTAACATCTATTCGGTCAGATGCTGGTTCATAATTTTTATTAAATCCTAGCTTCTCAACTTGTTTAAAACCACCATCAATAAATTTAACATTATCAAATCCAGCATAATTAAATGTATAAACTACACGTGCTTCATCTCCAAATCCTTGTTCTGGCATTGTAAAACCATAAACTAACACTTCAGAATCAGCATTAATGCCAAGTTTAGAAAAAATTTGTTCGTAGTTATCTTTTGATAATAATTTACCTAGATTCTCCCCTCCAAATTCATCTAATAAACTTATATCAGTCCAATCAACAACCGTTGCTTTATCATACATTAAAGCACCTTCTTCAAGCATTCCACCACGTGCATCGATAACTACTATATTCTCTTTTGTTCTATTTTCTAATAAATACTTAGCATCAACTAATTTTTTAAAATCAAATTGTGTCATAAGTACTCCTCCTCTAAAATTTAATTTTCAATTTATTATAACATAAATATTATTGAAAAAATATAATTTAATTCGTTATCAAATCGATGTGAATGGGGTTGACCAAAAGTCCTAAAATTTAACAAAGTGTATATGATAACTCATAGACACAATGGTTTATCGATATCTAAATTCGCTTTATAAAAGCTTTTTAGATATCTAATAACCTGTGCGGAGGTGATTCGACAAAATTGATTTCTACGAAATCACGATTTTTGAGTCACTCCCATTTCCCCAAATATTTTTTACACTTTATAAACCGTAAACATTTTTATTTACAAACTCAGAACACTATGATATAATAAATCGGAATTGTTTTGAATTAAATAATTAAGGAGAAAATAGTATGAACAAGAAAAAAATGATTATTACTAGTGCCTGTGGTTCACTTGTAATCGGACTATCAGCCTTCGCTGGTTACGAATACGGAAAACAGCAAACATTTCAAACAACATCACTAGTACAAAATACAGCACAAGCAAAGAAAATTA
>NZ_JBSMTL010000017.1:0-23048 GCF_054054385.1 Gemella taiwanensis | reverse complement strand
TTTACAGAAATGGACTACAGATGTGTCACAATTCAATTTTTCATGGGGAAAGTGCTATTTTTCAGCGATTCTAGATATGCATACAAATGAAATAATATCATATGATTTATCTTTACATCCAAATTTAAATCAGATAAAAAGGATGTTAGAACAAGCATTTAATAAATTTCCAAATACAGAAGGATTAATTATGCATTCTGATCAAGGGTGGCAGTATCAACATTCACACTATAGAAGTGAGTTAAAAAAACATGGAATCATTCAATCGATGTCTAGAAAGGGAAATTGTTATGATAATAGTATCATGGAATCACTTTTTGGAAGAATGAAGACGGAGATATATTATGCTTATGAAAAGGTTTACATGTCATTTGAAGAGTTTAGTAAAGCTGTATCTGAATATATAAAATATTACAACAACAAGAGAATTCAATCAAAAACAAAATGGATGTCACCTGTACAGTACAGGATAACATCCACATGTCTAAACTAAATATATATGTGTCCAGAATTTTGGGTACACATCATTTCTACGAAATCACGATTTTTGAGTCACTCCCATTTATATTTTATAATTGATAGACCTAAGTTCTGTAATTTTTAATGGCTATCTATGGACTAATTCATGAAAATTTTATACAATAGTATTTGCATGAATTATTTTAATCATGATAGGAAATATATGGCTGTTAGACTTTAATTTTTAATAGTTTAATAGTATAATTATAGTTGGAAAAAATTGTATAGATGAATGATTCGAATTTTAATCGAAAGGAATTTGATAATGAAAATAGGAATAGATAAAATTGGTTTTGCAATGCCAAATTATTATTTAGATATTCGTGATTTAGCCGCAGCGCGTGGAATAGAACCAGATAAATTTACAAAAGGTTTATTACAACTTGAAATGAGTATTCCACCGGTATCTCAAGATATCGTAACTCTTGGGGCACAAGCTGCATATGAAATATTAGATAAAGATGATTTAGAAAAAATTGACATGATTATCGTAGGAACTGAGTCTGGAATCGACCAAAGTAAAGCTTCTGCGGTATTTATTCACGGTCTTTTAGATATTCAACCATTTGTACGTGCTATTGAGGTAAAAGAAGCATGTTACGGGGCAACAGCGGCATTAGATTTTGCAAAAAATCATGTAATGAATAATCCAGAATCAAAAGTACTAGTTATAGCTAGTGATATAGCGAAGTATGGAGTTGAATCATCTGGTGAATCGACACAAGGTGCAGGAAGTTGTGCGATGTTAGTTAGCAGTAACCCTAGAATATTAGAACTTAACAACGATAATGTTTGTTTAACTCGTGATGTTATGGACTTTTGGCGTCCTAATTACTCGCACTATGCCTTTGTAGAAGGAAGATTCTCAACAGAACAATACCTTGATTGTTTAACAACTACATGGGGAAGATTCTCTGAAAAGTCGAAACAGAATCTTAATGATTTTTCTGCAGTATGTCTACACTTACCATATCCTAAATTAGGATTAAAAGGTTTAAGTTTATTATTAGAACAAGCTGAAGAAGATAAAAAAGAAGAATTACTTGCTCATTTTAATGAGTCTATTTTATATAGTCAACGAGTAGGTAACATTTATACAGGATCATTATTCTTAGGACTGTTATCTTTACTTGAGAACAATACTACTTTAGAAGCGGGTAATAAGATTGCATTATATAGCTACGGAAGTGGTGCTGTTGCGGAAGTATTTAGTATGACTTTAGTTGATGGTTATAGAAAACAACTAAGAAATAATCGTTTTGACGATTTTGACAGTAGAACACGTATTTCAATTGATGAATATGAGAAAATGTTTTTTAGAGATACTACAGTTGATGAAGAAGGAAACTTAGATATTTCTGATATTCAAGATGAAAGCAGATTTGTTTTAGAAAAAATTGAAAATCACAAGAGAGTTTATAAAAAACAATTTTAATAGAGGGAACTATGGAAAAAATTTGGAGTGGATTTTATAAGAAAAATATTGATGAACGCTTAGAAGTTATTGAACAAGCTGATATTTTAAGTAAGGAGCATCTTGAACTTCTTAAAAATAATGAAGTATTAGACTTTGATACGGCTAATAACATGGTAGAGAATGTAATAGGAACTTTCTCATTACCTTTTAGCGTTGTGCCAAATTTTACTGTTGATGGAAAACAATATGTAGTACCATTTGTTACAGAAGAACCATCGGTAGTTGCAGCTTGTAGTAATGCCGGGAAGATAGTAGCGAAATCTGGTGGTTTCAAAACGGAAATCCTTGATAGAAAAATGATTGGTCATGTTGCGTTATACGATGTAGCAGATACTACCTTAGCTGTAGAACGTATTTTACAGAGTAAAGAACTTCTTCTAAAAACAGCTAACGAAGCATATCCATCTATCGTAGCTCGAGGTGGTGGAGCTTGTGATATTGAGGTCAAAGTTCTATCAGAAGAAGGTGTAGATTTTGTAGTAGTTTACCTTATCGTCGATACTTTAGAAGCGATGGGGGCAAATATGCTAAATACAATGCTAGAGGCTCTTAAAGTTTCGTTAGAGTCATTAACTGAGGGTGTAGCTCTTATGGCGATTTTATCGAATTATGCGACACGTTCACTAGTTACAGCAGAATGTTCTATTCCATTTGAAAACTTAGGAGAAAATGGAGAATATTTAGCTAAAAGAATTGAGCTTGCGAGTAAATTTGCCAAAGCAGATGTCTACAGAGCTGCTACTCATAATAAAGGTATATTTAACGGAATTGATAGTGTTGTAATAGCGAGTGGTAATGACTGGCGAGCTATAGAAGCGGCATGCCAAAGCTATGCAACTAAAGATGGTAACTACAAAGGGCTTTCTACTTGGCGTTGTGATGAAGCGTCTAAGGAGCTTGTAGGAGAAATCGCGTTACCGATGCCGGTTGCTAGTGTAGGTGGATCTATCGGAATTAACCCTACTGTAAAAGTTGCACGAGGATTACTAAATAATCCAGACGCGAAAACATTAGCGAGTATACTTGTTTCTGTCGGGTTAGCTCAAAACTTAGCAGCATTAAAAGCGTTGGTAGGAGACGGTATTCAAAAAGGTCATATGAAGTTACATGCTAAATCTCTAGCGATTTTAGCTGGAGCTACTAATGAAAATATTGAATCAGTCGTAGAAGAGTTAAGAAAAGAAAAACATATGAATTTAGCTAGTGCTAAAAAAATAGTAAAGAAATACAATAAATAACGTTTAAGAGAGATTAGGATTCCTAGTCTCTCTTATTTGATAATTTAAGTAAGTTCTACATACTCTATGAATAAATCTAAAATAGATTAATAAATTTAATCTCAATAAACTGTTAAAAAAGAATAGAAGAATCTGTTTATAGTAGAAATATTTTAAAAATAAAGTTAAATTGCCGTTGTTATAAGATTTTTTATTATTGTATAAATATAGTAAAAATTCTGTTTCTAGCAAATGTTTAGGCTGTTTCATGATAAAAAATAAAATTTTTTTAATTCTGTGAGCAATTAGATTGATTAATAATTTAAAATGATATATTATATAGTGTATAGAAATTAACAAATTAATATCTATAAAAAATATTTAAAGAGAAGTATATTTAATTTCGATTTATAGAAAAATTGATAGGTAATATACAGGAGGCAAGATTATGTCATTAGAAAACAAATTCGACGAAATCAAAGGATCAGTTAAAGAAGGTTTAGGAAAATTAACTGGAGATAAATCGTTAGAAGGTGAAGGATTAGCAGAACAAGTAGTTTCTAAAGTAAAAGAAGCTGCAGAAGGTGCTAAAGATGCAGTAGAAGGCGCTATCGACAGTGTTAAAGACAAATTAAAATAAGACGAATGTTTATTGAATTCTTTTGTTAGGATATGGATAAATTGAAGTAACGAAGGAAGAGATTCAATATTTTTGTACTATAGGTGATTGACGGAAGTAAAGAAAACTTGGCCAATCACCTATTTTTTTATACAAATTTTAAAGGGTAATAAATAATTATATTAATTACAAATATTTCTAAAAAATATTTATAAATTAAAATTAACAAAACTGTTTTATATAGAGAGTTGGAATTTGTTTCTACTTAAAATATTAAAAATAATAATTTAAAATGAAGATAAACTCTATTTTTATAACAAAATTTAATTAATTTTTTGAAATATATATTTATGTAAAAATCTGTGTTAATCATTGATTGATTAGTAATTTAACATAAATTATAAAACTTTTTTAAATTTTGTGAGCAGTTATATTGATTTAAAATTAAAAGTGATATATCATATCTATAATAAATATTTGTTATTAGTATATAAATATTTATATAAAATAATTAAGGAAAGGAGAAATAATTATGATTTGGTCAATTATAGTAGGTGGTTTCATAGGCTTTGTAGCTGGCGGAATCACAAAAAAAGGTGGAGCCATGGGTATCGTTTCTAATGTTATCGCAGGTTTAGTAGGTTCATCAGTAGGACAATCATTATTTGGAGCTTGGGGTCCAAGCCTAGGTGGAATGGCGTTAATTCCTTCTATCTTAGGTGCGGCAATTGTAGTAACTATAGTATCAATATTCTTTGGGAAAAAATCTTAAATAATTTTTTTCTAAAATGAATAGTCAATTTTTGAAAGGAGGTTTAAAATGTCTAAAACAAAAAAAATAATTTCTATTATTGTTTGTCTATTAGTTTTAACGGTTATGGTTCCTATTATGATAGAGTATCATAATGTTAGCGGATTAGATCCACAATTTTTAGATTTACAATTATTCGATTGGAAACAATTTTCTTTTTTAGAATTTTATCTTTCTAGATATATTTTCTGGGGAGCATTAGTATTATCAACATTGATAATTCTTTCAATATTAGTAATAGCATTTTATCCTAAACAATATTTAGAAGTAAAACTATCTGATAAAGGTGGTAAATTATCACTAACAAATTCAGCTATTGAAGGATTTGTTAAAAATTTAGTGATTGAGCAAGGATTAATTAATAATCCGTCGGTAAAAATAAATAATAGAAGAAATAAATGCCGTATTAATATAAAAGGAGAATCAGCTTCTTCAGAGAGTATTGTTCAGAAGAGTGATCAGATTCGAGATGGAATAAAAAATGGATTGGTTGAGTTTTTCGGTATAGATAAAGCAGTAAAACTTAAGATTTCTGTTTCAGATATTCAGAAAAAAGTAACTAAAAAGAGTACAAGTCGTGTAAAGTGAGGACATAAATTATGGAATGGCTAAAAAAACATCAATACACTGTTGTATCAGGATTATTGGGAGCATTTCTAGCTTGTTTAATTCTGTTCTTAGGATTTTTCAAAACTATTTTTGTTTTGATTTTCGCTGCACTAGGAATTGTAACAGGATATTATATAAAGAATAAAATATAAAAATTTGTAATTAGGAGAAAAGATATATGTCTAATCCAAATGAAAATAATGTAGAAAAAAAAGAATTAACTACAAGTAATAGTGAAGCTAAAGGTGAATTGACATTTGATAATGATGTAATCAAAAAAATTATTGGTCAAGCTTTAGAAAATGTTCCAGGATTACTAGCAGTTGATGGTGGTTTTTTCTCGAATTTAACAGATAAATTAATTAATACTGATAATGTTACATCAGGTGTTAATATTGAAGTAGGTAAGGAACAAGTAGCTGTTGATTTAAATATCATAGTAGAGTATAAGAAAAATGTTCCTGAAATCTTTGAGGAAATTAAACGAGTGATTACAACTGATATTGATGAAATGACAGGGTTAGAGGTTGTAGAAGTTAATGTCAATGTAATCGATATTAAAACTAAAGAACAACATGAAGCAGACTCAGTAAGTTTACAAGATCGTGTATCTAATGTTGTTGAATCAACAGGAGAATTTGCATCTGATACCTTTACAGCAGCTAAAGCAGGTATAAGTGATGGATTTTCAACAGTTAAAGAGAAAGTTGGAGATGCAACTGAAGTAGTTGTAGATAAGGCTGTAGATGTGAAAGATGCAGTGGTAAACAAAGCTGTAGATGTAAAAGATGCAGTAGTGGAAAAAGCAGCAGATGTAAAAGAAGCGACTGCAGACAAAGTAGAAGAAGCGAAAGAAGTAGCATCGGAAGCTAAGGAAGCAGTAATAGACAAAGCAGAAGATGCAAAAGAAGTGACTGCAGACAAAGTAGAAGAAACAAAAGAAGTAGCATCAGAAATTAAGGAAGCAGTAGTAGAAAAAACAGCAGATGCAAAAGAAGCGACTGTAGACAAAGTAGAAGAAGCGAAAGAAGTAGCATCAGAAACTAAGGAAGCAGTAGTAGAAAAAGCAGAAGATGCAAAAGAAGCGACTGCAGATAAAGTAGAAGAAACAAAAGAAGTAGCATCAGATAAAGCAGCTGAAGGATTCGCAGGAAAACTATTTTCAAAAGTGAAAGAAGCAGCAGAAGATGCTAAAGATGCCGTAGAAGATGCTTATGACGGCGCAAAAAACATGGTAAAAAAAGATAAATAAAAAGTAATATTTAGGAGGCACTATTATGTCATTAGAAAACAAATTTGATCAATTAAAAGGTTCAGTAAAAGAAGGATTAGGAAAATTAACAGGTAACGAGAAATTACAAGCTGAAGGATTCGCAGAAAAAGTAGTTTCAAAAGTAAAAGAAGTAGCAGAAGATGCATTTGATGGTGTAAAAAATGTAGCTAGTGTAGTAGCTGATAAAGCAGCGGATGTGAAAGATGCAGTAGTAGAAAAAGCATCAGAATTAAAAGATGCAGCAGCAGATAAAGCGGAAGATGCAAAAGAAGTAGCAGAAGACGTAAAAGACGCAGCAGCAGACAAAGCAGAAGATGTAAAAGATGCTGTAGAAGATAAAGTAGAAGATGCAAAAGAAGTAGCAGAAGACGTAAAAGACGCAGCAGCAGATAAAGCAGAAGATGTAAAAGATGCTGTAGAAGATAAAGTAGAAGACGCAAAAGAAGTAGCAGAAGACGTGAAAGACGCAGCAGCAGATAAAGCAGAAGATGTGAAAGATGCTGTAGAAGACAAAGTAGAAGATGCAAAAGAAGTAGCAGAAGACGTAAAAGACGCAGCAGCAGACAAAGCAGAAGATGTAAAAGATGCTGTAGAAGATAAAGTAGAAGACGCAAAAGAAGTAGCAGAAGACGTGAAAGACGCAGCAGCAGATAAAGCAGAAGATGTAAAAGATGCTGTAGAAGATAAAGTAGAAGATGCAAAAGAAGTAGCAGAAGATGTAAAAGATGCTGTAGAAGATAAAGTAGAAGACGCAAAAGAAGTAGCAGAAGACGTGAAAGATGAAGCAGCAGATAAAGCAGAAGACGCTAAAGAAGCTGTTGAAGAAGAAGGATTCGCTGGAAAACTATTTTCTAAAGTAAAAGAAGTGGCAGGAGATGTAAAAGACGCAGCAGAAGATGCTATTGAAGATGTAAAGAAAATGGTTAAATAATAAGACTAATATTTAGTAAATCCGTTCATTAGGAAACTAGTAAATCTAAATAATATTAAATAAAAATTTATATAGGCAACTGACTAAAGTAGAACTTAAGTCGGTTGCCTGTTTTTATATTAAGTAGCTCCGCTGGATATCGATTTTAGTTTAACACAAAAAAACATCGCCATGTGAAATGACGATGTTTTTATGTTCTTTTAATATAATTCAAATCTTTCTACGTAGTACATTGTTCTATTAGCTCCGCTAGTATAATTTTTATTGTTCAAGCGAAGAGTCATCATACCTACAGGTTTTCTTGTAGCAACATTTACGTATGGGATAAGAACTCTATCACCTTTAATATCCCATTTTTCTACTGGCATAAAGATTGCATCAGTAGCACCACCGTAGCCAATATCACTTTTTGCTAGGAATACTTGATCTTTTGCGAAGTACACTACTTTATTTTTGTGATTCATTAATTTTTCTAAGTTTTCTTTATTGTAATCAGCAACATGGTTGTTTAATTGTACAAATTCAATTTCTTTATCGTTTTGTAATCTTTGTAATACATCTTGTTTTTGGAATGTTTGAGCGTTATATGTATTTAGTAAATCTAATACTTTAGTTAAGTTTATTTGTTTTACTACATTATCGCTACCATCATTACTAGCGATGTATCTTACAACATTTGCAGTGCTGCTTCCTTGTAAGTTTAACATTCCATAAGCCATAGGTTGTAAAATTTCCCCAGCTTTAGCTAAATCATGTTTATAAGCTTGAGTATTATTGTTTTGAATATTTTGTTTAGAAGAAGTAGTTACTTTTGTTGTAACTTTTTTATTTATACCATTATTAGTATTGTTATTATCTTTAATATTATTGTTATTATTGTTAACTTGAGTAACATGTTCAACTTCTTTTTGTAAATTAGCTAAAGAAGCTGGACTTTCCTCAGTAGTAATATTGTCATTAGTATCTACTTTTTTTGCTACTTTATCTGTACATCCTGTTAATAATCCAATTCCTAAAATAAATATACCTGTTGTTTTTAGAAGTTTGTTCATGTTATTCACCTTCTTTTTGTATAACTTCTTTATATTTATATTATACATTTAAAAATTACAAAAATCAACCTTTTATTACAAATATATTACATTTACATTACAAATAAATTTAGAAAGTGTTACAAAATGAAAATTTCGATAAATATAGTCTAGTGTAGACAATATTTGAACAACGTTAGTTTTTATAGTAAAATATACTAGAAAATCAAATTAGGAGATAAAATACATGAATAGAGTTGTTATTGTAAGTGCAAAAAGAACTGCTATAGGAAGTTTTGGAGGGAGTTTAAAAGATGTTTCTGCTGCGAAAATCGGTGGAGAACTTGTAAAACAATCATTAGAAGGTATAAATCTTAATCCAAGTCTAGTTGATGAAATAATATTCGGTAATGTTTTACAGACGGGCTTAGGGCAAAATGTAGCACGTCAAATCGCAGTTAATGCAGGTATTCCAAAAGAAAAAAGCGCTTTTGTTGTAAATAAGGTTTGTGGATCAGGGCTGAAAAGTGTTGTTCTTGGGGTACAATCAATATTACTAGGGGATAATGATGTAGTAGTTTGTGGTGGTGTTGAGAATATGAGTGCAGCACCTCATTATACAAAGAATGCTCGTTTCGGACAAAAACTAGGCAGTTTTGAATTAGAAGATACTATAATAAACGATGGTCTTACAGATGCGTTCGAAAACTATCATATGGGTATTACTGCCGAAAATATTGCAGAACAATATAGTATAACAAGAGAAGAACAAGATGAATTTGCTCTTTCAAGTCAGAAAAAAGCAGCCGCAGCTATTGAAAACAATCAGTTCACTAACGAAATAGCACCGATAGTTATTAAAACTAGACGAGAAGAAATTATTTTTGATACAGATGAATTTGTTCGTCCGAATACAACATTAGAAAGTTTAGCTAAATTACGACCAGCCTTTAAAAAAGATGGAACTGTAACAGCAGGAAATGCATCAGGAATAAATGATGGTGCAGCCTGTGTTATTTTAATGAGTGAAACTCGTGCTAAAGAACTAGGATTAGAAGTTCTTGCTTATATTGATGGTTATGCTTCGGCAGGATTAGATAATAAGGTGATGGGCTTAGGTCCAGTTCCTGCGACACAAAAAGTGTTAGAGAAATTGAATTTAAACATAGAAGATATAGATTTATTTGAAATGAATGAAGCTTTTGCTGCCCAATCAATAGCTGTAACTCGTCTATTAAATCTAGATCAAAATAAAGTAAATACGCGTGGAGGAGCTATTTCACTAGGACATCCAATCGGAGCTAGTGGATGCCGAGTTTTAGTTACTTTAGTTCATGCGCTAATAAATGATGATAAAGAAAAAGGTGTCTGTTCGCTTTGTATTGGAGGAGGTCAAGGGATAGCTATGGTGATTTCTAGAAACTAATTATATGATTTATATAAATATATATTTCTAAGAAAAGCCTAATATTTCAATAAAATTAAAGTTATTTATGAAAATAATTGTTTATTAGTGAAGAAAGTGTTAAAATAGATAAGTGATTATTTTTAAGGGGAAATATTGTGAATAAATTCATAAAAGAACATGGACAAGTTATTTTGTGGTTTATCTTTCTAGTGTTTATGATAATATCACTTAGTATGGTTTTTACACATGGCATTAGATATGCAGTAATAGTCTTTGTACTAAGTTTAATATTATTATATCCACCTATTGTAAAATTAATTCAGCGTAAAACGCGATTGAAAAAAGTAGTATTAGGTGTTGTAAGTGCACTTGTAATGATGTTAACTATGTTAATGACGAATCATTTCAGTGAAGCTAGAAAAGAAGAACAAAGAAAAACTGTCCAAGAGAAAAAAGAAGAACGTGATAAAAAATTAGAAGAACAGTCTTCAGAAGAGAAAAAAGAAGATAATTCTGATGAGAATAAAGAACAACAACAAGTTCTTCCACCTCCTGCTTCTAAGAAAAAAATTGATGAACAGGATGGAACAAAAAATGAGACTGTTCAATTAACTCAAACTCAACAAAATAAACAACAACAACCTAAAAAGGTAGTAGTAAGAGCTAGTAGAAAGAGTGGAGTTTATTACACACCGACACATCCTTCTTATAACAATGTTGCAGCAAGAAATCTATTAGTCTTCAGTTCAGAAGAAGCTGCTCAAAGAGCAGGATATAGAAGAGCTGCATAAAAAAATCTCAGACATTTATTGTCTGGGATTTTTTGTTTAAACATAGAAATAATGTAAAATAAAAAAACGTGTTTGGGGAACACGTTTTTTTAGTGAACTAAATTAAGTTCTAAGCAATTTCTTGCTTGTTTATATCTAATCTTATATACAAATAACAAAAGAGTCTCTCAACTCTTTAAAAGGGAGAATGGCTTGCCTAGGGAGCGACAAGCCACATTATGAAAAAAATTAAAAAGTTTTATTATCTGTTAATATCATAAAGAATTAACCGAAATATTGGTTTAAACAAAAATAATTTCAAACTTAAAAGGGAGAAACGACAAGTGTCGTTAAGAATGAAATATTATTACTTTTGTTCAGGTAATTATTATATACCTTGTACTTAAAATATACTTAAAATTTTTCTTGCTTTTTAAAAAAATGAAATTTGCTCGTTTGTTCTCATTTTTAATTCAAAATTTATAGTTTCTCTATCATTTTCAGCTAAATAACTGTTAATTTGAGAGAAGACTTTACTTCCAAAAAAGCCACGGTATGCGGATAGTGGACTTGGATGAGCTGATTCAATAATTTTGTGTTTTGAAGGATCAATTAGTTTATTTTTGCTTCTTGCATAGGCTCCCCATAAAACAAAAACTACATTTTCATTTTCTTCTGAAATTTTTTCAATTATGTAATCCGTAAAATCCTCCCAGCCCATTTTACTGTGACTTGCTGGAGAATTTTTTTCTACCGTTAGCACAGCGTTTAGTAAAAATATACCTTGCTTGAACCAAGATTCTAAGTTCCCTGTTTTTGCTGGTATAATACCTAAGTCATCATGTAGTTCTTTATAGATATTTATTAAACTTTTAGGTAGTGGAACATCATCGTTTACCGAAAAACTTAAACCACAGGCTTGATTAGGATTGTGATAGGGATCTTGTCCTAATATTACGACTTTAATATCTTCTAATGGTAGATCAAAAACTCTAAAAACTTGTTCTTTTGGCGGATAGATAGTTTTAGTAAGACGTTGTTCATCTATTTCTTTTATCATGTTATTTAATTCATCTATTTTTGGATAATTATTGAATATTTCTTCCCAACTGCTGTGCATATAAAACTCCTTTGAATAACTACTTGTTATAAAAGTATAACACAGTTAAATTTTTATTAAAATAGTTCTGATTGAACTTGTCTAAAACATAAGTGTTTGGAGTATGATATAATGTTATTAACAAATACTCAGGAGGAATATGTATGAAATTAGGTTTTATCGGTGTAGGAAATATGGGAAAAGCTATCTTAGAAGGACTACTTCGAAGTGGTAAAGTTAGTAGTACTGATGTTTTTGTGAGAAATTCTTCGGATAAAAGTACTAGAAATGTTGCTGAAGAAACAGGTGCTGTATTCTGTAAGAGTCTAGAACAAGTAGTAGAAAACAGTGATATTGTATTTTTAGGGGTGAAGCCATATTTAGTAGGGGCAGTGCTAGATCAAGTGAGCCTTAGTTTGAAGAATAAGATTGTTATTTCAATGGCAGCAGCTGTTGAAATAAATGATTTAGAAAAGAAACTTCCAGGGACTAAAATAGTTAGAATTATGCCGAATACACCCGTAAAAATAGGGAGTGGTGTAGTAGGTGTTGTATTTAATTCTTTAGTAAATGCTGAAGAAAAAACATTAGTATTAGACCTATTAAATAATTTAGGTATTTCCGAGGAAATATTGGAAAAAGAGATGGCAGCTTTAACAGCTTTAAGTGGTTCAGGTCCTGCGTATGGATATTTATTTATAGAAGCATTAGCTGATGGTGCTGTACTAAATGGATTAAAGCGTGATGTAGCTTATAGACTAGCTGCAAATACAGTTTTAGGTGCTGCGAAGATGGTTTTAGAGACTAAAGAACACCCAGGTAAGTTAAAAGATGATGTATGTTCACCAAGTGGAAGTACTATCGAAGCTGTGAGAGTTTTAGAAGAAAAGAATTTCCGCAGCTCAGTTATAGAATGTGAAAAAGCCTGTTTCAATAAATTAGATAGAATGAAATAGAATATAAGAGTATGATTAAAGGTTGACCAAAAAAGTCCTAAAATTTAACAAAGTTTGTATTAGAATTCATAGACGCAGTGGTTTATTGACATCCAAATTCGCTTTAAAAGCTTTTTGGATGTCTAATAAACTGTGCGAGGGTGACTCGACAAAATCGATTTCTACGAAATAACGATTTTTGAGTCACTCCTTATTTATTTAATTCATCTGTTAAGTTATAAAGGTCGTCTACTAGGTGACCAACATAAGCGATGGCTTCTTTAAGTGGTTCATCAGTGCTTACATCACAACCTGCAAGTTTAGAAAGATCTAGTGCTGACATGCTGCTTCCTTTAGAAAGAACATTTAACCAAGTGTCGGCATAAGAACTGTCATTATCGATCTTATTAGCAATAGCTGTACCGATTGTTAATCCTGCAGAGTAAGTGTATGGATATAGTCCCATGTAGTAGTGAGGTTGTCTCATCCAAGTAAGTTCCGCACCTTCATTAACAACTAAACTATCTCCGAAGAACTCTTCCATAATATCGCGTTTAACTTTAGAAAGAACGTCAGCGTTAAGCATTTCGTTGTTATCTACCATTTTGTAGATTCTATCTTGATAAACAGCTTCTAAGTAGTGTGTTACCATATTGTGGAAGTATGTTCTACTAATCATGTTGCTGATAACCCAACGTTTGAAACGAGCATCAGTGTTAGTTTTTAGTAGGTAGTTAGATACGATAACCTCGTTACAAGTCGATGGAGCTTCAACGAAGTAAAGTGGACAATCGTTGTTTAACATTGTTTGGTGTTTCCCTGTACTCATGAAGTGATATGCATGTCCAAGCTCGTGAGCAAGAACGAAAACTTCATTCATTTTTCCAGTCCAAGAAAGTAGGATAAATCCAGCTACATTAGGAACTGTTGCGCAGAATCCACCAGTGCTTTTCCCGATATTTTGAGGGAAGTCAGTCCAACGTTTGTCATAACTTTCATCGATCATATTAACGTAGTCTTCACCAAGAACACCAAGTGCTTTTTTAAGGTAAGAACGAGATTCATCGATAGTCATATCAACTTCGAAATCTGGATCAAGGTTAATTTTACAGTCTGCAAACTGCATATCTTCAATTTTGTGCTCGCGCGCTAGAAGTTTGATGTAACGGCGAATATGAGGTGCTAAATCTGTCATAAGAGTACGGATTTGACGGTCATATAATTCACGGTTACCATCTTGAGCAGCTAGTAGGTAGTCGATAACACTATCATAACCACGCATTGTAGCAAGCATTTTTTCTTTTTTGATTTGTGAAATATACTCGTTTGCTGAAGTGTTTTTATAAGCATTTAATGTTTTATAAAAACTTTTCGCAGCATTACGGCGCACTTCAGTATCGTTATCCATTTCGTGTAAGTTTTCGTATAGTACGAAACTATTTTCGAAAATTTTTCCATTTGCTTCAAAGCTGTCGAATTGCATATCTTCGTGCTTAGTTACCTCATATAGATTGTAGTAACCAGGAAGACTCTCGTAGTTTGCGATTACTTGTTCAGCTTCTTTTGATAATGTATGTTTTTTCTCCTGAACGATTTTTTCGAAGTAGTATTCTAAATCAGGACGATAGTTTTTCACGAAATCTTTAATGAATTTTTCATCTAGTCCTACAAGTTCAGTATCGAAGAAACTTAAGTTTCCCGCCCATAAAGTAGAAACATCTTCAAATAGTGTTACATTTTGTACAACATTGTCATTAAATCTATCCACCGCCATCGGTAACTCAGCAAAGTGAGATAGTTTATAATATTCTTCATAAAGTTCTTCGTATTTTTTAACAGCAGTATCTAAAGTAGCGTAATCAGCTAATTTACCTTCGTAAGTAGCCTTAAAATCTAAGATTTCTTTTTTAATATTCTCAAGGCTCGCTTTAAAATCTTCATCAGTTTTGTATAGAAGAGTCATATCCCAAGTATATTTCTCTTCGACTTCATTTCTTGGTATTAATTTCATTTCAGTCATAGTTTACCTCCTGTGTAAATAAGTCGAATTATATCGATTGATAGTTGCCTATAAGCAACTTAATAATAATTATAATACATAATAGTAGATAGGTAAAGCTAATTATTTTTTTTAGGATAGAATGAATGAAGTGTCGATAAATAGCGCGAGAGAAGTCGATACAAGGTGAACAGGAATAGCGTAAAATAGAACACTAATTTCAAATAATAAGTGAGTTTGTAGTTCTATCGTTTATGGCGAGAAGTATGGTATAATTGAAAAAGAATAATATATATAGAAATATAAAACATATTTCCACGCAATAATTATAAAGGGCGACTATGGTTAGAAAAGTTAGTAGAAAAGGAAGGATAGGAAAATGAAGAAAGTATTGATAAGTATAATATCGGTAATAGCAATAATAGCGATATTAATAACAGGTGAAAAATATTGGAATGAATATCAAGTGAAAAAACATGAAGATCAAGTAGAAAAGATGATACATGGAGAAGAGGTAAAAACAGAGCTAGAACATATCCTAAAATTATTGGATAAAAAAGCTCTGATACCAGAAGGGAAAATAAAAAGTTATAAAATAGATGAGGATTATTCAAGAGTAGATTCCGGAGATGATGTAGCTATAAAAGTGATAATAAATGATGATAAAGATCTTACTGTTAAGACAGCTCTATATAAAGATTCTAAAAGAGGTGCTTTAGAGCATAGAGCTATTCTAACATCTGAAAAATTATCAGGACTTTTATCGGATAATGGAAGGTAACAGAATAAAAAAAAATAAGAGTAAATAGAAAAAATATTCCTTAATAGATGAGAGTAGAGAGGGTGATATCTGTATTTACTCTATAAATTTTTTGAGTTATAATTTTAATTAGTAGATTTATTAAACAAAAAGCGAGGTATCTTATGAAAATAGCAGTAGTAGGTGGGGGAATAGTAGGAGCTACATGTGCTTATTATTTGTCAAAAGAACAACGAAATGAAATAGTAGTTTTCGATTATGGTGTAGGTCAGGCTACAAAAGCATCGGCTGGGATTATAAGTCCGTGGTTTTCTAAAAGACGTAATAAACCTTGGTATAAGATGGCTAGGTTAGGTGCGGATTTTTATTTGAAATTAGTTAAAGACTTAGAAGTTGATGGTTATAATACTGACTTTTATTCACAATGTGGAGTATATTTACTGAAAAAAAATGAGGATAAGTTACCTGAGTTAAAAGAACTTGCTGAAAGTCGTAAAGAATTATCGCCAATGATAGGAGACTTAGAGATAATCTCAAAAGAAGAAGTTCAAAAAATCATTCCTAGCTTCGATAACAATGGAGACGTACTGTATGCGAGTGGCGGTGGACGAGTAGAGGGGGAACGATTCGTTAATACTTTACTTTCTGCTTCGAAAGCCAATGTCGTTAAAGAAAAAGTTAGTCTAAAGGTTGTGGGAGATAAGTACGAGATTAATGGACAGGCTTTTGATTTAATCGTACTTGCAACTGGTGCGTGGTTAAAAGATATACTAGAACCGCTTGGCTTTGATGTTGATGTTCGTCCGCAAAAAGGTCAACTAAGGGATTACAAAGTTTCTGATGAAAATACAGGATCTTATCCAGTTATTATGCCTGAGGGTGAATTGGATATTATTCCATTTGAAAAAGGTGTTGTTAGTGTTGGAGCAACACACGAAAATGATATGGGCTTTGATTTAACTATTGATAAACAGCAACTCGATGCTTTTGGTGAAGAAGCGGAGAACTTCTTAGGTGAATTAAAAACTGCACAGACAATAAATGAACGTGTTGGAATTAGGGCTTATACTAGTGATTATTCTCCGTTCTTTGGCGAGGTTCCAACATTGAAAAATGTTTATGCGATTAGTGGATTGGGTTCTTCTGGTTTAACTACAGGTCCAATAATTGGCTATAGTGTAGCGAATATAATTTTAGGAAATGATATAAAATTAGACCCACAAGATTACAATATCGCAAATTATATAAAAATTAAAAATAATTAGAGCATTTTTTAGTAGTATATTATTGATTTTATAAAATCTATAAATTAAATATAAGATATTTTACAATAATGATATTGTAATTTTGATATAAATGAAATAATAATTCTAAAAGTTTGAAGTAGATTCAAAAGTTCTAAATTTTTAACAAAGTTTATATAAAAACTCATAGACGCAGTGATTTATTGATATCTAAATTCACTTTATAAAAGCTTTTTAGATATCTAATAAACTGTGCGGGGGTGACTCGACAAAATCTTGTTTCTTAAGAAATCACGATTTTTGAGTCACTCCCTTTTCTTTTATAAAAAAAATAGCACAACGTTTGCATTTTATGATATAATTGAAAGTGGACTGTTGTACGCATTAGATGTTGTTTTGCGTGCTGACGATATTATTAATCAAAGGAAGGAGATTATTTATGATAGCTGAATACTCATCAGGAGTAAGTACTCTTACACTAATTATTCATTTATTGGATATATTATTAGTTTGGTTCTTAGTTTATAAATTACTAAGTTTATTAAAAGGTACTCGTGGTATGCAACTTGTTAAAGGTATATTAATCGTTATTGGATTGAAAATATTCTTTAACTTTATTGGATTCAAAACGATGACATATATATTTGAACAAGTGGTTACTTGGGGAGTACTAGGAATAATGATTATATTCCAACCAGAATTAAGACGTGCTCTTGAATACATAGGAAGGGTACAGCTATCGAATATCTTCAATATTAATTATAAAGATGTACAAAAAAATTCTACTGAACATATAATCAAAGCTGTTGTTGATTCATCAAGACATATGGCACGACGAAGAATAGGTGCACTTATAGTTTTAGAAAATAACACAGGACTTGATGAGTATGTAGAAAGTGGTATTACAGTTAATGCTGAGGTTACAAATGAACTTATAATTAATATATTTATTCCGAATACACCATTACATGATGGTGCAATGATAATTGATGAAAATAAAATTCGTGCTGCCAGTTGTGTACTTCCTCTATCGGATAATAGATCTATAGCTAGTAGCTATGGAACAAGGCACCGTGCAGCTCTAGGGTTATCTGAAGTGACAGATGCTATAGTAATTGCTGTGTCAGAAGAAACAGGAAAAATTAGTGTATGTCAAAATGGTGTTTTAACTTCAGATTTTTCGACAGAAGATTTAGCAAAATATTTAGCTAAAAACTGGAAACAGCAAGATAAAATAATTAGATAAGAGGTGATATTATGCAACTAAAAGAAAATAATAAGTTAAAGTTAATATCATTTTTAATAGCGATACTATTGTTCTTATCAGTTAATGAAAATTTCAAGAATTTCTCAGTTCTTGGAGGTGATACGAACGATAATGCTACTGCATGGGTTAGTGATATCCCACTTGAAGTTGATTATGATAAAGATAAATTGTATGTGGTAGGTATTCCTAATACAGTATCTGTTAAATTAACTGGATCACAGACGAAAGTCCAGAAAGAAAGTGTTGCTAAGAACTTCAAAGCGAAGTTGAATCTTAGAAATGCTCAAATTGGTGATGATCAAAAAGTTAAAATTGAAATAAATGGACTTGAAAGAGGTGTAGATGGGACTGCAGAACCTTCTACAATAACTATATCTATTAGGGAAAAAGCAACTAGAGAGTTTAGAGTTACGCCGATAGTTAAAAAAGAGCGATTATTGATTGGATATGAAGTAGATAAACTTAGCGTTACGAATGAAACTGTTAAGATTTCTGGAGCAATCGAAAGCCTTAATAGAATAAATGAAGTTCGAGCTGAGAGTGATACTCGTACGAAAATTAATAGAAACACTAGAGAAGAGGCTAAATTAGTAGCTTACGATAGTGATTATAATAAAATAGAGGATATTCAAATAGAGCCGAACTCAACTCTTATGAGTATTGAATTAAAAAAC
Source organism: Gemella taiwanensis (assembly GCF_054054385.1). NCBI lineage: Bacteria > Bacillati > Bacillota > Bacilli > Caryophanales > Gemellaceae > Gemella > Gemella taiwanensis. Next base: position 4,405 of record NZ_JBSMTL010000017.1, on the reverse strand, counting down.
ATTGAAAAAGAAGTGCCATTAGAAGTAAATACTATAGGTAGCCTACCTTCAGGATATGAGTTAGTTAGTGCTACTGCCGATGTTTCTAAGGTAACTATTAGGGCGGAAGACGCTAATGAATTAGCAAAAATTAATGAAATGTTCGTTGATGTTGACTTGAGTGATGTTAAAGAAGAAACAGAAGAGCGTAGTAATCTAAAAATATATCCAAAAGAAAATATAAGAATAGCGACAGATACACCGATTGTTAAAGTAACGATCAAGATAAGGAAAAAATAAAGATGACAGACAAAAAATTGATGTTTTTAGCTATTAATATGCTTATAACGGTTTTCAGCTTAGCTATAATAATAGGAACTATGTTTATAGAAAACCAAAGTGTCAAAAAAACAGCTATTTTTGTGGCGATAACGATATTAATAGTTCAGAAGTTAATAGAGATAAAAGTAATTGAAGAGACTCGAAAAGTCAGTATTGTTATATTATTTATAATTATTGCAGCTGCAGGGTACTTCGGTTATAGATTATATTAAAATATAAAGAGCTTGGGGGAAGATTTGGAAATCTGATTAGAATTCGTGTTTTTAAATCGCCCCCGCAAAGTTTATTAGATAAGTAAAAGCTATGATTTCGTAGGGTATTTATTTGTAAACTATTGCGACATAGTATGTAGTTAAGTTTTATCTTGATTATATAAATTAACCCCTTTGCTCGTTTAAAGAATTAGTAGGAGATGTTATGGATAAATTATTTTCATCAAAAATATATATAAATCATAGATTTAAGCTAATTATGGTATTGGATTTATTGACGGTAATATTTGGAGTAGTAGCATCTATATTTTTAGGTAAGGCTTCGGATCCATTTTCTATGTTGAATGACCATCACGTAGAAATAGCCGAATTTTTAGTGATTTCACTTGTGGTTTATACAATTAGTTTTTATTTGTTTGGTACTAATAAATCACTATGGTCTTACTTAGGTGTAAATGAAATAGTAAATATCTGTTTTTCAGTAGTACTAGGGGATTTAATCACTAGTATTTTATACCAATATATGCTACCTGATACATTTTCAAATGTTAGGTTTGCGATTTTTTCACCGTTATTAATAATCGCAGGAATGATGTTTATAAGAATGCTTTACCGTGCTTTACGAGAAAGAGAAGCGGGTAAATATGGTGCTAATTCTTATAAGAACACATTTATAATAGGTGCAGGAGATGCTGGCTATATCTTGTTAAAAGAACTATCTAAAAACAATATTTTCCGTGCCAATGTAGTTGGGCTTATTGATGATAACAGAAAAAACTCTGTAATTAGTGGGGTTACTGTTGTTGGAACAACATATGATATGCTGAAACTTATTCCAAAATACGAAGTAGAACAAGTATTTTTAGCTATTCCTTCAATTGGAGCATATGATAAAAATAGAATATTAAACGTACTAAAAGAAGCGAATGTTACTGTTAAAGTAATGAGCTCAGGTATTGCTGTAGAGGATGGAGAAAGTATTTCTAAACACTTAAAAGACGTGTCTATTGAAGATTTATTAGGACGTGGTGAAGTGAAACTGTCTCAAGGTGAGATTCGTTCATATATTAAAGGGAAGAGTATTCTTGTTACTGGTGCTGGTGGTTCAATCGGAAGCCAAATTGTTCGAGAAATATTTAAATTCAAACCTAGTCAACTCGTTCTAGTAGATGTTAATGAGAATGCATTATACATGTTGGAGCGTGATTTAGATTTTGAAAAATCACATAGTAAAGAATATAACGATATACAATATATTTCAGAAATAGTAAGTATTCGTGAGAAAGCAGCTTTAGCTGAGGTGTTTGATAAGTATAAACCGGATGTAGTGTTCCATGCGGCAGCACATAAACACGTTCCTTTAATGGAACGCCGTCCACAAGAAGCGATAAAAAATAATGTTTTCGGAACGAAAAATGTTATGGATGTGGCGATTGAAAAAGAAGTAGAAAGATTTATTATGATTTCAACTGACAAGGCTGTAAATCCAACGAATGCGATGGGAGCTTCGAAACGTTTAACAGAGATTATCTTACAATCAAAAGGTAATAAGTATAAAACAAAATTTGCTGCGGTTAGATTTGGTAATGTACTAGGTTCTAATGGTTCTGTAATTCCTATCTTTAAAGAACAAATTAAAAAAGGTGGACCTATCACAATTACTCATAGAAATATTATTCGTTACTTCATGACGATTCCAGAAGCTGCGCAGTTAGTATTGCAAGCTGGGTATTACGCAAGTGAAGGTGAGATTTTCCTACTAGATATGGGAGAACCCGTAAAAATAATAGATCTTGCGACAAACTTAATCAAACTATCAGGATTAGAACCATATAAAGATATCGATGTCGAAGAAATCGGTCTAAGACCTGGTGAGAAGATGTATGAAGAGTTATCATTAGACTACGAAAGTAGTGAAAAGACTGATAACCAAATGATTTATAAAAATACAACTTTAGACATTGATGTAGACGAATTAGATAGAAAACTAAACGAATTAAAATCAATGTTAGGACATTCAACAAATGAAGAAATACGTAGCAAGTTGTTTGAGATAATAAATTGTTATAATGGATAAAAAAGAGAGCGATTCAAAGATGATTTTGAATCGCTCTTTCTAGCCATAGGAATGACTCGAAAATCAAGATTTCGAAGAAATCGATTTTATCGAATTCCCCACTAGCTAGTGGTAGAGAGTGGCATTTTTATTTTTCTAAGTTTTTAGTTTTTTTATCTATATAGTTAGTTAGAACCCAAGATAATACTATAGGTAAGATTGAATAAACAAATTGGAACACTGATAATATGGTTTTATATTTTTGTGTAAAATCCGGACTAACTGCTCTATCTAATATTAATAATAGTACGATACCAAATAACAGATAGAATACTAGAAATATGTAATATCTTTTTTTAATTTTTTCTGTGTTAAACATAAGATACCCCCTGAAACGCAATTGCGTTTTAATTACCAACAACATTACGAAAGAATTATCCTCCGCACTTTTAACATAACACAAAATATTAAAAAATAAAAGACTGATAAAATCATTGTTTTTATGGTATAATAAAAGTTAGTGATGTTATTTGAAGAGGTAGTCAACATAACATTACTTAAAAGAAGATATAATGATTGAGTACTGATTTCAAAAGAGTAAACTTTTGAAGTTGGTGTTTTTTAGTTGTTTTAATTTGATATACTGTTTAAAGAAACTAATACTGTGTTGTAGTTGTTAAATTAATACTATTTAAGTTATAATAATATTGTAAGAGATTGAGAGGATGGGGGAGTATTTATGGAATTTAGACAGTTAAACTATTTTATTACAGTTGCGAATAAAAGAAGTTATTCTTTAGCGGCCAAGGAATTATTTGTCACACAGCCTACATTAACGTTGGCAATAAAGAAATTGGAAAAGGAATTTAAAACTACTTTATTTGAGCAAAATAATAGACGTTTAGAGCTAACAGAAAGTGGGCAAATGCTCTATGAGAAAGGTATTGTTTTATTGAAATCATATAATAATTTAATCGATGAAATGAATGCATCTAGTGAAGAAAGTAGAGAGGTGCTGAAGGTAGGTTTAACAGTATTATTTGCAATTCAATACATGGAAGAAATTTCAAGTTTTATAGCTAGACATCCAAAGGTTGAGTTGAGTCTAATTCAACATGGTTCGAAACAATTACAAAGGATGGTTGCTAATGGTGATCTAGATTTAGGATTACTTTCTTTTCCACAGTATGAGAAAGATATTGTTATGAAACCTATTGAAAGAAAAAAGGCTTCGTATGTTGCTGCGATTGTAGTTCCTTCTAATCATCCTTTGGAAAATAAAGAAGAGATTACTATTGAGGATCTAAAGGATGTGAGAATAAGTTCACTTACAAAAAATTATGTCCTAGGAAATGAAATTTGTGTGAAGTGTAGGGAGAGGGGTTTTGAACCGAACATTGTTTTTGCCGATGATAATTGGACTGTTCTTGTAAAGAGTATTTCGATTTTTGATAGTGTGGCTATATTGCCTGCTGAGTTCGAAGATATTAGTCAATTCCAAAATACGAAGTGGATACCGTTAGCGGAAAAGATGGAGTACAAGGTAGGAATTGCTCATAAAAAAGATGAAGATGTTTCTGATATAGGAAAAATATTTATAGACTATATACTCTCAGAAAATATAAAGAAAAAGTAGAAAACATAGAAAAAGGTAGTGGGAGTGACTCAAAAATCGTGATTTCAAAGAAATGATGTGTACCCAAAATTCTGGACACATATATATTTAGTTTAGACAAGTGGATGTTATCCTGTATTGTACAGGAGGCATCCATTTTGTTTTTGATTGAATTCTCTTGTTGTTGTAATAATTTATATA
>NZ_JBSMTL010000016.1:0-23535 GCF_054054385.1 Gemella taiwanensis | reverse complement strand
ATCTGCTTTGTTTTTAGCTGTTCCTACTACTTTAGTTCCTTCTTTTAGCTCAAACTCATATTTGTCTGCTTCAAGAGTTTTACCATTCAATACTTTTTTAGCTGTAATAGTTGCTTTTGTTTCAGCTACTTTATATGTATTTGTAAAAGTTGGTTCAGGTGAAGTCACAGAAGCCTTCAGAGTAGTACCTTGGAATTCAGCTTTTACTGTAACCTCTTTAGCTGTTTCATCAAAGGTCACTCCTGGAACTGCATTAGTAGTATCTTCTTTGATAACATAATTGTAAACTCCTGCACCTTTCACTTCTATATTTTCAAATGTAATAGATCCATCAGCTTTTGTTTTAGCTGTTGCGATAGGTATAGTTAAATTATTTGCTGAGTATAGATTGAATGTGAATTCATCTGCTTTAGGTAGCTCTCCTTCACGTCCAGAAACAACTTTTTTAGCTGTTATATTAACAGGTACTGGAATTGGGTTATCTTTAAGGTTTATTGTAGAACCTGCCGCTCCTAATTTAAGAGTATATTCTTGTTCGTCCAATTTATATCCAGCTGGAGCTGTTTTTTCTTTTATCTTGAAAGTTTTACCTTTCCATTTCTGATCATAAGTTTTAGTTAATGCAAAACCTTTTTCGTTAGTTGTTACCTCTGTAGTCTCTGTTGGATCATCTACAGCAGTAACAGTATAAACAGCGCCTGAAACAGGAGCTAGTGTGAAAGCATCTGTTTTATTAATTTTAATTTGATAAGCTGTAGAAGCTACAATTGTACCAGAAATTAATGAAGTAGCCTCTGCTTTCATGCTAAACGCATTTGGACGACTAGTATTTTGTGAAAGTTTTTTCCCATCTGCTTGAGATAGAGCTACCACATTCGCTACTTTTGTGCCATCATTCGGTGTAGTAGTGCTATATGTAACAAAGTAAGAAGTTGTTCCATCTTTAATAGTTATATCAAAAGAAGTATAATTTTCATTCCAAGAAACTGTATAGTCTTTTCCTTCAACCATAAGTTCAGCAACGTCTGGAACACCAGATGTTCCACCTGTGATATCTGCCTTATAGATCTTTAAAGATTCTGGGATGTATTGAGCTGGAGTATATGCCACATCATCATTAGGAATACTATCGTGAAGCACAATATTTTGTCCAAAGTCTTGTTTTTCAGTATTAACACGTACTCTCCAATTAGAAACTGCATCCCCTTTACTAACTGAGCCAATCGCCGCTAATTTTGGAGAACTCCACTCTTTACGTTCTGCTTGTCCACCTATTTTTGCATAGTTTTCAACACCAACTTTTGGTCCCGATATTGTTTTGGAAGTATAGATATGTCTAATCTCTTGCTTCATTGCATTTGAATTAAAAGAAATTAGTGTACTAGTCTGGTCTTTAATAAATCGAAAAGAACCTGAAAAATTACCTAAAACATCTTTTACTTTATCCCCACCAGTTTTTTCTAAATATTTATCCAAGTTTTTCAAAGTAACCGTTATTTTCCCACCTTTGTCTGACCCATTTGCTGTAACAACCGCTTCTCCGATATTAACCTTTGTAGTTGGATCAATTAATTGTTGTTTATCATTATAAACCGTCATTGGTGCTGGAATATCAAAGGTGAAATAATCACCGTTATTTAAATTTTCATTATACTTTTTAAGATCAAATGTTACACGAAGTTTATACGCCTGTCCTGTTCGAATTAGATATTCTCCTGTTTCTGTGGCTTTTTGCTTTGTATCAGAAGCATCAAGAAGCTCAACTCCGTTTATAACTTGTGTTAATTCTTTTGGTGTTGTATCATTGGCTTTTACTGTACCTAGAGAAATAGATACAGATGATAAAAGTAATATCACTGCTGCTGAAATTTTTGAAAATAATTTCAATATTATTTTGCTTTTTTGCATACAATTGCCCTCTTTTCTATATATTTATTAAATTTTCAAAGTTCTCGATTCTCTCTTTGATAAAATTATAGAGAAAATCAGCATGATTTTCATGATATCCAACAATTAGTACTCTCCAAAATTACTAAAATATGAGTAAAAATTACTAAACTATGAATAATCAATAAAATTTTAGCATCACTCTCTTTTTTTGTCAAGAGAAATTAATTAAATTACTATTATTTTTCAATAGTGAATTTTTTTAGTTACCAATTTAATTTATTGATTATATTATTATCTTTCATCAATTTAATATTTTGACTACAGTTAGTTTATTTACTAAAATTATTTCATCTGTTTCTAGTTACATTATGTATAACAAATATAATAATATATAGCTGAAATTTAAGAAACTAAAAAATTAAAGAAAGTGATTTAAATTTATGAAGAAATTAAAAAAAGCAAAAATGCATTAGGCTTCTATTTCTATAGGTGTTGTTGCTTCTACTTCACTAGTTAATAATGCATCTGCTAACGAAGTTATAAATGATAATTTAAAACCAAGTTCAACTATTGCTATTCCAACATTAATAAGTAAAAATATAGACTTGGTACATAATAATGTTCTTTCTAATTCTGGTGATTTTGTTGAAACTAAAGAAACTATTGAAGAAAAAACTCAATCTAGTTCTGATAAAATCAACTCTCATTCTAACACTCCGAAAAAAGACGATGATAGAGTTGTAGCAACTTCAACTAATGAAACAGTGCTTAGGCCAGAGTTAAAAACTAATAAAGATATTGTTGAGACAAAAGCTACTTCAAAAATTTTAAAAGAAAACCAAAATAATTCTATAAAAAAGAAGGTCCTAGTTCCTCTGCAGTAGAGTCATCTTCTGCACCTTCATTGTCTAGTGCAAATACAGAGTTATTGCATGATAATAAAGATAATAAAACCATTACTGCTCCTGGTAATTCTGGTGAAACCAAGGAAACTATTGAAGAAAAAACTCAATCTAGCTCCCATGAAATCAACTCTCATTCTAACACTCCAAAAAAAGACAATGATAATATTGTAGCAACTTCAACTAATGAAACAGTGCTTAAACCAGAGTTGAAAACTAATAAAGATGTTATTGAGACAAAAACTACTTCAAAAAATTTAAAAGAAAACCAAAATAATTCTATAAAAAAGAAGATCCTAGCTCCTCTGCAGTAGAGTCATCTTCTGCACCTTCATTGTCTAGTGCGAATACAGAGTTATTACCTGATAATAAATTTACTACTTCTAGTGGTTCTAACAAGTGTAAAGAAACAATTAAAGAAAGAGGTCAAATTCGTTTTCGTCGAATTGGTTTCCTTTCTTCTAATACTCCAGAAAAAAATAAAGATACTTCGATAGCATCCTACTGAACCAACTCTAAAACCTGAATTAAAAGCTGATGAAGAGGCGATTAAGGAAAAAGCTATTCCTAACATTTCAAAAGAAACTCAATCTGAAAAAATAAAAAACGCAATTACAGAGAATATTCGTACAGTTGCTTTTAAACCTACTGTTGAAGGAGTAGATTACGAAATTCACTATGATGAAAAAAACAAATGGTATTATATTGATGCGACTAATTTTGGATTAAATCCCGCTGAAAATCTTGATGATACTGAGGCTTTGAATAAAGCTTTAAAAGCAGCAAACGAAATTATAATGGCTGATCCTAGTGGTACTAGATACACCGGAGTTGCTGTTAAGCTTTCTGGAATTGTTAATATTGCTCGCGATAGAGGAGAAATCGATCATTATGAAATTTTAACATATGGTTCAGGTGTACCCATGCCTATACGCGGTGGAAAAATTGATGGTGTCCAAAACTTAGCACATGTCACAAAAGAAGAATATAAAAATCTTACTGTAGATGCGGATGGGCTTACTCGCTATGTTAGCTCTAACAACGAAACCCTAACTGGTATAGCTTTACCTATCTATAGAAAAAGAGAAGATGGTCTATTTAATCAAATTAAGGTTGGTTCTGAACATTCTAATGTTACAGGTATCTTTGGTGATGGGCCAGGAACAACTGTTCTAAAAAACAATTTGGTCCAACTTGGTAAACCATGGGATAGCAATGAAAATGATACAGATAATCGTGATCACGCCGTTCTTCTTGTTGAAAATCAAAATGGTTTTGTCATTAAAAATTTATCTGTTTCTATCCAAAATTTAAAAGAAGCCTTTGGCGAAACTCATGATGGTTTTTATGTGAAAGGAATGCCTTACTATGGTAAAGTTGATGGTATTCTGGTAAATGATTCTGATAATGTTACAATTGATAGTGTAGAATCAAGCGGAGCAAATAAAGCTGGATTACGTTTTGGTTCTTCTCATAATAGTGTTTCAAATATCTTACTTCCAGGATGGGGGCGTCCACGATCTATCAGTAATTTAATATCAAATAAAGCTCCTGGTTATACTTTTGATAACTTGAATTTAGGTGAAAATAATAAAGTTTTGAACAGCAATACTCATAATAACCGCGTTGCTGGTGTCCAATTTTCTTACCAAACTAATATACTTATAGAAGGAACTACAACTTCTGAAAATGGACATAAACTAAACGGAAGTACCGGATATGGCTTTGCCTCTGAAGCTGGTTCATATAATAATGGCATAGTCTTTAGAAATAATACAAGTACATATAACTACCGTAAAGGTTTAGATATTCATGATGGAGATCGTATCTTAATTGAAAATAATGTTTCATATGGAGATCGTTTGCTAGGTATTTCTGTCTATAATCGTAATTTTAAAATGGAAAATGTTATTATTAGAAATAACATTATTACACAGGATAAGATTAACCGTCTAGCTAAAGATGATTTAAAAGTAGATGGGAAATTTTCTCATGGGCATGACTACCTACAATATGAGGCTATTCACTTACAAACTAATGAAAAATCTCAGGATTTGAGTGAAATAGGATCTGTAGGATATTTTGAAATTAGTAATAATCGTATTCAGAATTTAGATTCTTCTGGTCGAACTGCTACAAATCAAGACTACAATACTAATGCTATTTTAGTTCGTATGCAAGAACCTTATTTAAATTATGTTCTTAACATCAAAAACAATCGAATTACCGGTCATTCAGCGAATGATATTCTTAAAATGATTAACTCCTCTAATGATAATATTAAAGGTACTTCTACTTTATCTGAAACAAATAAATTTGCAAATGGTTTGGGTTATGGTTCTGGTTCTATCAATATTAGTGGAAATAAAGTTGAATTAGATGAATTATATGGTGATCCAAATAAAGACTTATCAGCTATTACTATAGCTGAGTCTACTATTAACCCTAATGTTACTGATCAAAAGCTTCGTGCCGCTCAAGATAAATTCCGTAGTTCTGTCACTTTTGAAAACAATGATATTAAAATTAAAAAAACTTTTATGAGTACTAGACCTGGTATCATAGGAAAACAAAAAAATATGCCGGTTATTTCTATTACAACTAATTCAGAAGCCATTCTTTTTAAAGATAATAATCTTGATTTTGGTGAAGTAACTCAAACATTAGCTAAAAATATTGCCCCTCTTTCTCCTTTAATTAGTTTAAATGGAAATAATGGTACATTAATTCAACCTGGGCTTGGTTTTAATGCTAATACAAGTCGTACTCCAAGTAATCTTCCCAATACATTGAGCAGAACGCAGCCATTAGTTTTTCTTGGTAACGATATTAAAATTTCTGGCATTAGCTATGCTAATAATATTGATTTACCCCTTCGTGTTCTAGAAACTAGTCACCTAGTTCGCTATACAAACAATAATACTTTTACATCAGACTCGGAAATTACTGCTTCTGTTACAGATACAAAAACAGATCCACTTGGAAATTCTATCTATACATCTTCTACTGAACGTGTAACTCCAAGTAAAGAAAAGAATAGAAGTCAATTTAATATGGGAATTAGTCGTTTTTCTACTGCCTCTCCTATTTTACTTGATAGTAAGGAAGAAGTTGTTCCTTATGACACTGTTTATATCAATGATAATACAATAGCTGCGGGTACAAGTTTTGAAAAAACTCCAGGTAGAGAAGGAAAAAAAATTGTAGATAATTATACCACATCTATATATAATTCTGTTTATGAAAAAAGCAGTGATACTGATATTCTTAACTATGGTCTAAGATTTTTCTATAGTACTGCTAATATTCGAGAAGCAACAGATAATGATCGAGTTCCTGGTTTGATTCGTGCAGATTATTTAACAACGAATAATGAAATTATGACTGCTACTAAAACGTATAACTACACCGATACTAAAAAAGAAACTAAATCAACAGAAATGATTTATCGTTATGAAAACCTGCCAATTGGTTTAAAGAATAATACAGAATATAGATATACTAATGAAACTATTTCAACACAACCTCAGAATCGTGTTATTCATGTTGGTACACGTACTTCTAAGTCTATTGGTAATTTTGAATATTTTGATATAGACTTTGAAACAGAATATATAAACGATAATAGTATTCCAACAGGTAATTCTATTATTAAAAACCCTGGAGCAAAAGGAATTCGTACAGTTGTTTACCGAGAAATCCGAGATAATAATACAAATGAACTTATTTCAAGAGAGTTAGTTTCTGATAACATCACAACAAAACCTGTTATCATTACTGTAAAACGCACAGTTGAAGAATCTATTCCATTCACTATTCGTACAATAAACGACAACGATTTAGCTGTAGGAATTCAACTTGTTGCTACTTCTGGAAAACCTGGTTCTCGTATGGTTGTTTACGAAGATACTCTAAATACTCAAGGAAATATTATTTCTAGCAAAATTATCTCTTCTATTATAATAACAGAACCTGTTGAACAAATAATAAGAATTGGTGTAAAACAACCTTTTTCAAATACTAATAAAATAGATGGTGATATAATAAAACAGAATATTGATACTAACCTTCCTCCACGTAAAAATGCTAAAGTATTGTATAATACAGGAGAAAAAGTCAATAATTCTATCTCTATCATAGGTATTTTAATGTTATTTGTAGGAGCAGTTCTTAAGATGTTTAGTCGTAAAAAGAAAGAAAGAAAATAACTTACTTATTTCTTTAATTAATAATAAAATATATAAAAATACCGACCTCCCCAAAGTTAGACTTAAAAATCTAACTTTGGGGAGGTCGGTACATCCTTTTTGGAATTGTCTTTTTATAAAAGTTTTTATTTAGAAAATACTTTATTTAAAAATATTAATTATAATATCTCCACTTCTTTTTTATACTGCTCTTTTATATTTTCATCAAGGACATCATCACTGATAATTGCTGTAAGGTCTTTTAGTTGGAAAAATGTGTAAAATGCATGTGTTGAAAATTTGCTATGGTCCGCAAGAACATAACGTTCAGTCGCATTATTAAGAATCGTTTCATTACAACGTCCTTCTTCTTCATCAGAGATAGTAACCTTCTCTAAATCTATTCCATTTACCCCAACAAACGCCTTATTTACACTAATTTTACTAAGTGCATCTTGCGTGAAGTACCCGATAAATCCTTTTGTTTTTTTGACGATATCTTCCTCCGATAAAAATAAGATCGCAAGATGGATTGTCTTTAAACTGTTCGAATACTGTTAATGAATTCGTCACAATATTGATATCTCTATCTTGAAGATACTCTGCTAAATAACTCGTAGTACTTCCTGGTCCTATAAAAATAGTCTCATTATCTTTTATAAGCTCTGATACTTTTCTAGCAATTTGTTTTTTCTCTTCAACATTTACAGAAATTTTCTTATTATAATTATCCTCTTGATAGAAGTTTTTCGGTTTTAACTTCGCTCCACCGTGTATTCTAGTAAGATGCCCATAATCTTCTAATTCTTGCAAATCACGGCGAATCGTCATCTCTGTAACATTCATGTCATGAGCAAGATTGCTAACGCGTACCAAATGTTTATTTTTCAATTCATTTAAGATATAACTATGTCTGTCTATTTTTAACATTTTTTCTCCACTCTAAAATAATAAATTTAACATTTATATTTTAACACTTTTTTCGAAAATATAAAACAGAAAACATAAAATAACTATCAAAACGAACGTTAAATCTAACATAAAAACAAAAAACTAGCTGCTTTTAGACTATAGCAACCCTCAAACAACTAGTTCTTATTCATTATTTTTCTTTATCTTCTTTTTCTTTAACCACTTTTGGTTGTTCTGTTGCTGCAACAACTCGCATATTTAGAAGTTTATCGTATAACATTATTGGATTTTTACGTTTAAGCACATATTTCTCATATAACCAGAATATTGCAGAAACTGGTACTGCACCCCATCCGATAGTAACTTTAATTAAAAATTCTCTAATTAAATATCTAGAAAATTCAATTTTCTTGTTATCTGTAGGAACTATTCGTACTTTAAGAAGTTTTTTCCCAATAGTTTGTCCTTGCCATTTATGTGGAAGGTATCCATATAACAGAACTGCGAAAATAACTATTGAAAGTGTCATATATAATGCATTTCTTTCATTTTCCGCTCCACCTTGTGCACGTAAGTTCACAGTAGAATATTGGAAAATAATCGCTATTGGCAAGTAGATTGCTAAGTCGATTAAATAAGCAATTAGACGTTTCACAGGTGAAGCTTCTTCTCCATAAACATCTAATAATGGTGTTTCAACCGGCGCTGAAGCATCACTTAATGTTGGTTTTATATTTCTATCATTATAGCTGTATGAGCTATTTTTTTTTATTTTCTTAACCATAGTTCACCTAGGCTTCTAAGTCAACGTTGTGGTATACTTGTTGAACATCTTCACAATCGTCAAGCATTTCTAACATTCTTTCGAATTTAGCTTTATCTTCTTCGCTTAATGTTACTTCGTTTTGAGGAATCATTGAAATTTCGGCAACTTCAAATTCTTCGATTCCAGCTGCTTTAAGAGCTTCTTGGATTTCGTGGAAGTTTTCTGGCTCACCATATACTAATGTTAACTCATCTTCTTCGATAATATCACGAGCATCGATATCAGCTTCCATAAGAATTTCTAATAATTCATCTGCACTCTTACCTTCAACACCAATAACAGCAGTGTTGTCGAACATATAGTTTACAGAACCAGTAACACCTAAGTTACCTCCGTTTTTACCTAATGCTGTACGTACTTCAGCAGCTGTACGGTTAACGTTGTTTGTAAGTGTATCGATGATAACCATTGTTCCACTTACACCGAAACCTTCATAACGTAATTCATCATAGTTTTCTTCACTTCCACCTTTTGCTTTTTCAATAGCACGGTCAATAATGTTTTTAGGAACACGGTAAGTTTTCGCTCTTTCTAAAACTACTTTTAGATTTCTGTTACTTTCTGGATCTGGTTCTCCAGTTTTTGCTGCTTGGTAAATTTCACGTCCAAACTTAGCATAAATCTTACTAGTGTTAGCGTCTTTTGCCGCTTTTTTTTCTTTAATATTATTCCATTTACGACCCATAGTCTTTTAATCTCTCTTTCTTTTTATAAATATTTTCCATTTTAGTAAAACTTCCTCGCCACAATGTAGCCAGAAAGTTATTACATACCATTCTATATTACTATATTTAAGCCATTTTTTCAAGCATTGACTAAGCTTTTTCACCTATCTTCTTATTAACTCATTTTCTAAAATATAATTTCTAATACGTACTATCTAATAGCTATTTCAAAAGGTTATATTGGGGCTCAGCCTTGCCGAAACAAAAAATTCGAAGTATAAGGAAATCCTCATACTTCGAATCTATTGTATAACCAAAGTTATTATTTGTATTCTACAAATTTGTTGAATTCAGCTTCATCAACGTTTGTTAATTTAACAATCCAAGATTCTTTTGGATCAGCTGAGTTTAAAACTGTTGGCTCTTCTTCAGCTTTTTTGTTGTATTCTACAACGTCCCCTGCTAATGGAGTGTTGATGTCTAATACAGTTTTTGATGCTTCTAAACGTAAGATAACATCATCTTTTTCTAATTTTTCTTTTTTTGAGAATTCTACGAATCCTACAGTACCAACATCATCTTGTAATTCTGCAGTTGGTCCAATAATGTATACACCTTCGCTTTTTTCAATCCATAAAGCTTTTGCTAATTTTTTCATTTTACAACCTCTTTCTATATTTTATAATTTTTTCTAAGTATCAATGACCTTATTTCGTCACCGATTTTTACTCAAGGATATATTATACATTTTACAAGATTAAAAATCAACTAAAATAATAATAAAAGTGATATTAACTTTCAATTAGTTTAATAAAAACTAATTAATACTATCCTTTACTTTCAAAACTGATAGTACTAGGCTACTTGCACCAAGTACAGACTTTTACAAAGTATTTAATTTCATAGTTAGACGCAGTGGTTTATTAATTTCAAAAATCGCTTTACACAAGCTCATTTGAAATCTAATAAACTGTGTGGGGGTGACTCGACAAAATCGATTTATTTCTTCGAAATCTCGATTTTTGAGTCACTCCCAAGAACAAGTAGTCTTATTTAGGCACGACATATGCAGTTCACTTTACGTATGAATATTTATTATCCTACTAAAACAAGTACGCTAATACATATAAAAAATCACCTGAAGGGCAATTCAGTTGCTTTTCGTGTTTATATGTGAATATACTCATCCTATTCACTTATCTATATTTTATAATATTATAATTCTTCTAATGTCAAAAAATTACCTAAGCTAATCCTCACTTGACCTTTTTAATTAGCTATTATTTCTTAACTCAATATCAACTCAACTAATTCTTGTGCTTCTACTTTTCCGAAATAATGACCTAAGTCAATACTTTCTAATACTTCTAGTAAGTCTTCTTCTTTTACCCTTACCCCGATTAATCTCTCCTCGACATCACCGACATTACCTTTTCCAAAAAAGTCTCCGTAAATTTTAGCTTTTATAATTCGTCCCTCTTCTACTTCCAAATTGAATTCAACAGTCCCAATCCCAAGACGTGCATCTCTATTGTAATTATAACGTGGTGATTTCCCGTAGTTCCAGTCCCAGTTTTGATATTTCTTAACGAGCAACTCGTCAATCTCTCGCCAATCGTCTTCTGTCAATTCATAACGTTTTATATCTTCTAGTTTCTCGCAGTTGAACAGGCGGCATAGGTATAAATCTTTAAAATCTACTACAGATAAGTTTCTATATTCCTCATCTAAATGCTCTCTAAGACCTGTAACTCTACTTCTTACCGAATCTATTCCTTTTGACTCAATTTTCTTACGATTAGGTCTTAGTACATTGACCATCGCATCATAATCAACATCTAGAAGTAGCGTATATCCCCCGTAAATTTTTCCATTAACAAGAGTCATCGCAGCTCCACTTACTTTCTTTCCATCAACAACAAGGTCATTTCGTCCTGTTTGTTCAACCTCACTCACACCTAGATCACATAGGATATTTACCGCTGGTTCATAGAACTTTTTAAAATTACCATAGACATTACTATCACCACTCATAATAAGGCAGATATTTACAGCTCCTTCGTCTAAAAATACCGTTCCCCCGCCTGTATCACGTCTAACAAGGGTTATGCCATGAGATTTCATATACTCATGATTAATCTCTTTTTCGGCATTTTGGAAAAGACCAATCTGTACTTTTGGTTTACAACAATAAGGAAATATTATATCCTCATCTAAGTTTAATTTATTCAAAACATGTACTTGTATCGCTAAAGCTACCGCCCCATCGTAAATATATTGTCCGTTTCTTATCGGCTCTATTAAATACATAAGCACTCCTCATTTTCTAAAGTATCATAATATAAACGACTACTATTATACAAGTTAACCCTTAGATAATAGTAGCCGCTTCATCTTAATAGTCTTTTATTCTTTAATTACTACTTCACCCCTACATCGCGGCAATCTTCTTAGTAATTTTCTTCTAATTTCCTAAATTCATCTCTCGTATGTTGCGGCAGACTCTTACCGTAGTCCATCATAAGCACAATGTCTTTAAACGCAGCTTTCGGAATCGCTAATCTTTCGATATCTTCCACCCCTACATCCAGATTAATGTCTTCTTCACGATTTTCTTGGAATTTAGCTACAAAATCCGGTTCAGCTACGAAGACGCTAGATAAACCTACCATCTCAGCGTGCATAATAGCTTCGCGGCTTTTTTCTATACTATTAATTCCACCAGTCGCCATCAAAGGAACACGCCCTGCAAGATGTTCATGAACTACTTCATTTATCAAACGACCTTCGTTAGGTCCTTCAGCACGAACTTTATTTTGATAAATATTTTGCCCCCAACTCGCTATCGCAATGTAAGACAACGGCACTCTTTCTAGTATCCAATCTGTAAGTTGGTTAAATTCTTCCACAGTATAACCTATTATCGCACCACGTGTTTCTTCTGGGGTTGCTCTATATCCTAGAATAAAATCCTCAGGTGCTTCATCTTTTATAACTTCATACACTGCTTCAAACACTTCAAGAATGAACCTAGCTCTATTTTTCAATGAATCTACACCATATTCATCATGGCGTTTATTCGATACCGTTGAGAAAAAGGTCTGTAGCATTAGCTTTTGTGCGGTTGATATTTCTATCCCTGCAAAGCCTGCGCGTATCGCTCTTCTCGTCGCATCTTTGTATTTTTGTTTAATCACATTGATCATTTCATGAGACAACTCTTCTACCTCATGTTCAAACGGAAGATGCAACTTCAACTTACTCGGTCCATAAACCTTATGGTGTACCCCGTAGTAATTAGCACCTGCTCCTGAATAAGTCAGTTGCAAAATAGCCTTTGCTCCTGCATCTTGCATAGCATCTGCCATTTTAGTAAGTCCTGGTATGCAACTATCATCATGTGCACCGAAGCCAAACTCGAACAACTGCCCATCAACATCGACATAAGCCGCACCCGTTACCTGTAGTGGTGCTGACTTAGCACGTCTTAATGCATAATCCAAGTCTTCTTTTGTGATAATTCCATCTTTTGTAGAAGAATTAGTCGTCATCGGCGACAGCACGAACCTATTTTCTAACTGAACACCGTTTGCTAGTTTTATGGGAGTTAATAATTTTTCCACAAACTCACACCTCTTTTACATAGTTTGTAAAACTAACTTAAGATTAAGTCTACTAATTCTTTCGCTTCTACATTTCCGAAGTAGTGAGTTAAATCAATGCTTCCTAACGCTTCTAGTAAATCTTCTTCTTTAACTCTTACTCCGATTAATTTCTCTTCTACATCAGCTACATTTCCTTTTCCGAAGAAATCTCCGTAGATTTTTGCTTTTGTAATACGTCCTTCTTCAACCTCTAAGCTGAAATCAACAGTTCCGATTGCAAGGTGAGCATCACGGTTGTAATTATAACGTGGTGATTTCCCATAGTTCCAATCCCAGTTACGATATTTTTCATCCGCTAATTTTTCAATTGCAGCCCAGTCTTCATCAGTAAGTTCATATCTTTTCGCATCTTTAATATCTTCGATTCCCATTAATCCACAGATGATTAAGTTTTTGAACTCATCGATTGTTACATTTTGATATTCAGGTTTTAATAATTCACGCATACCCATTACACGCGCTCTTACTGATTCAATACCTTTTGATTCAATTTTTTTACGGTTTGGAGTTAAGGCATTAACCATCGCTTCGTAGTTTACATCAAGAAGTAATGAATATCCTCCGTAAATTTTACCACGTACTAATGTCATCGCAGCTCCACTTACTTTTTTACCACGAGCAGTTAAGTCGTTACGTCCTCTTTGTTCAACTTCTGTAGCTCCTAAGCTGTGAAGTACGTCTACTGCTGGTTGGTAGAATTTTTTGTAGTTTCCATATACATCTGTATCCCCAGGCATTAAGAAACATACGTTAACAGCACCGTTATCAACGTACACACCACCACCACCTGTATCACGACGAACTAGGATAATATCTTTTTCTTTCATGTAGTCATGGTTTACTTCAGTTTCAGCATTTTGGAATAATCCGATTTCTACTTTTGGTTCGCAGTAATATGGGAAGATTACAGTCTCATCGATATCGATGTTGTTAAGCACGTAAACTTGCATCGCCATTACTAGCGCTCCATCTGGTAAATATTTTCCGTTTCTAATTGGTTCTATTAAATACATAATTTATTCTCCTTTATTTTTTAATTTTTATTAATGTATTTTTTAGCTAATAATATATTTTATTGTAGTTTTCATATAATTTGGTCCGCAATATCACAAAATCTCATAGTGAATTTTCTTCACAGCCTATGTTATACACTTGATGCGCACTACCCGAAAATTTATTACGGGGCTGACCCAAAATACCTAAATTTTAACAAAGTGTATATGGAAACTCATAGACGCAGTGGTTTATTGATATCTAAAATCGCTTTAGAAAAGCTTTTTAGATATGTAATAAACTGTATGGAGGTGACTCGACAAAATCTTGTTTCTTGAAATCACGATTTTTTAGTCACTTCCTTTTTTCCAACAACTCTTCCACTTCTAACGTTAAATCTTTACTATTTTGATTAAACCACAATACCCTAGAAGCTATTCTTTCAGGGAATTGGTATTTCTTCTGATTCATAGTAATCATCAACGCCTGTGGATTTTTATCAAGTTCTCTATAAAATGGATATTTTATAAACTGAGGCGTCGTAAATCCTACTCCTATTTCGATAAATAATGTTTTCTTATCACGATTTTTTTCTAAAAATTCATTATACTTATCTAGATGTTCAAAAAAGATTGGATCCTCTACCATTCCCTTTTCAGCATTACGCTTATTAACCTCAAGTGGTGCTCCACATTCTGGACATAATGGAATAGACCTATAGTCAACTTCCATATTTTCTTGTTCCACAGCAAGTCTACGCATTAATGCTTCATCTTGATATGTCTTCGCATGACAGTGTTTACTGCACTGCATAAGCCCGTACTTCCCTTGAATGTGGAAAACTTTATCCATATCATACCCCGCAACATCGAACGCATTATCCGCATTAGTCGTAATAATGTGATAGTTTTTATCCTTTAGAATATTTTTTAAGGCAGTGTAACTTGCCCCAACAGGTTGATCAAAGTAATTTAATAAGACAAAACGACTTTGAAAAGCCCAATATTCTTGTGAACTAGGGAAATCAAATAGGCTCGCCTGTAACATATCTAAAAATTTATATTTTTCTACAAAATCTTTAAAGTTACTCGTGAATCTTTCTCCAATATAAGTAAATCCATCGGCAGCTGACATTCCAGCTCCTATTCCTATGACTATCGCCTCAGCTTCTTCTATTAACTGTGCTAATTTTTCGGCATTGTTTTCTTCTAACTCTATCACCTTCCAAGTCATTAATTTTTCTCCTCTTTTTCCATTAGCTCTTTTGCTAAAATCTCTATAATATTTTTTCTTCTTTCTATAGTTGGTACTAAAGGTATACACATAAGTTCTTCCAACTCTAATTCTGTAGCTAAATCTCTAAGTTTTTCTACTACAACATCCTTCGTACCCCAAACTAAACGTGTTCTATTTTTTTCTACTTTTTCTTTATCAATTTCAGCAATTTCATACTCTTTTGCTGTTTCTATACTAGGAAATCTGTCGAATTCTGTAAATTCTTTCTTACCAAGAAGCCATACATCTAAACAACGTACCAAGTCTTTCGCCTCTTGTTCATCTTCTCCAATCGCTATAAATACCGCAACAACATCTTGTGGTGTTTTTTGTTGATCAATCATCTTTGTACGATAAGTTTGTAAACATCTTTTTGCTGTTTCTATATAATCTACAGCTTGATTAAAGAATAGACCATAAACATAGTTTTGCCCTAGCTCTGCAGCTAGATTCGCACTTTTCTCACTAGTTGATAGTAGCCACATTGGACCAACCTTCGCTTCTGGTGGTTGCACCAATGTTTCAGTTCCTGTTAGAAGCTCCAGCAATTCTTTACAACTTTCATTGTATTCATCTCGTGTTATAGGCATCGTATTCATCAGTTTTTGAACTACTTTAGTTCCAGGATTATTACCTATCCCTAGATTCACCCTATTTGGATACAAAGCACTAAGGAGTTTTATCCATTCACTGATTTTATATGGTGAATAGTGAGGAATCATTATTCCACCTGTACCTATTTGTATTTTTTCTGTATTTTGTAAAAGGTGCAACATAAGTAGTTCTGGGCTACTGCTCGCAAGTGCTGGTACCTGATGATGTTCAGCCATCCAAAAACGACTATAACCCAACTTTTCTGCTAAACGAGCCAGCTGCGTACTTTCACCTATAGCTTCTAATGCAGTTTTCCCTTCATCTACAATAGCATAATCTAAAATACTAAGTTTCATAGTATTATCCTCTTATATTTTATCTTATTTTATATAACTTCAAATATCTATTTTCTTCTTTTTAGTATTTTATTTCACACTCTTCAATTTATTTTTACCTTTTTATATACTTAATAATCTGATATAATAAATTATAAGAAAACCTTTTCTGAAATTACGAACTTATTATATCATATTTTCAGAAAAAGTACACATACCTAGCACCACTACTTTAAATTTTTTATAAAAAAATTATGGTAACTTAATCTACTGAATCTACCTTTAATTTACATAATTTTAGATAATATCAGCAGTTTATTTTCTATATTATTTTTTCTTGTTGTATATTTTTTGGTATAGTTGTATGTTATTTACATTACTTAAAGAGGTATTTTTTATGGAATCAAAATTATTAACACCTGTTAAACTGGCTAATGGAATAGAACTTGAGAATCGTTTTGTTCTTTCTCCGATGACTACAAACTCATCTACCGCAGAAGGCTTCATTACAGAAGACGATCTTCTTTACGCTAAAAGACGAAAAAATACAGCCCCCTTACAAATTACCGGCGCTGCTTATATAAATCTAGAAGGACAACTTTTTGAATATGGTTTTAGTGTACATGATGATGCATGTATTCCAGGTTTAACTGAAATGGCGAAGGCTATGCAGTCTGGTGGAGCAAAAGCTATCTTGCAACTTACTCATGCTGGTCGTTTCGCTAATCACTACGTTACTACTAACAAACGCGCCGTCGGTCCAAGTTATATGGAATTAAACTCGCCTGTAGAACACATCGTTTATCCTCTTTCTATAGAAGATATACAAAAAATAAAAGAAGACTATAAGCGTGCATCAAGTCGTGCAATCGCAGCTGGTTTCGATGGTATTGAGATATCTAGTGCTCAACGTCTTTTACTACAAACATTCTTTTCTACCTTCTCAAATGAACGCCACGATGAATACGGAGTAGATACACTAGAAAATCGCTCACGTTTCATCCTTGAAGTTTTTGAAGAAGTATATGAAGTAATTAAAAAAGAAGCTCCAGCAGACTTTATCTTCGGTTATCGTGCAACACCTGAAGAAACTCGCGGTGAAGAAGTTGGTTATACTGTAGAAGAATTTAATCAGCTTACCGACTGGTTATTAGAAAGAGTACCACTGTCATACATGGCAATCGCAAGCTGGGGACAAAATATTTATCTAAATACAGTACGAGCAGAAGGTCCACATCAAGGAAGACTTATTAACGAAATAGTCTATGAACACTTAAATGGAAGAATACCATTAATCGCTTCAGGTGGAATCAACACTGTGGAAAAATGTGAAGCTGCAATTTTACATGCTGATATGATTGGTTTATCTTCTCCATTTGTTGCAGAACCAGATTTCGTTGAAAAACTAAAAGCAAATCATATAGAAGATATAAATCTGGATGTTGGTGTTGAAGATATAGAGCGCTTAGCTATTCCAAAAGCGGCATTTAAAGACATCGTCCTTATGATGGACTATGGTAAAAGTTTACCCCTACATACTAGAGACGAGTTTAGGAAATTAGAAGAAAATTATTAACAATATTCCTTTTTCGAGGCTAACCCAAAAGTAAAACAAAAAACCAGACTTTTCATAAGTAATGTAATTCTTTTTTTACATTTACTTACTCTAAGTCTGTTTTTTATTATTGAATTCTTGTTAATCTTTTCACCTTAGTCTGCACTACATTTAACGGTACCGCTTCTTTCGTTATAACACTAGTATCTAATCCAAACCATTTTTCCGGGGTTACCGTTATTTTTTTCAGTTTTAATCTTACTCCCATAATGAAGTTATCGAATGATGATAAGCCGTTACTATTACCTAGTACCTCTTCAATCAGTACGAATCTAAAGTCTCCGACCGTCTCAGCTTTACCTCTTAAGTTGTACTTAGTAGGTTGTAGCTCTAATTCTTTATTCATCAACAAATCATCTATTACTTGATGCATAAACATATTTACTCTTTGGTGTTCTCTAAATCCTAAGTTAAAAGTGATTTTAAGTATTTTTTTGTCGCTAAATTTAGTAACTTTATACTCTCTTTTATATGGTTTATCTATAACGTTAATATGTACGAAAAAGTAGACATTCGCCCTTTTCGGTTGTTTGTTTAATATAGAGTACAATACTGCATAATCCACATCTTCTTCTCTTTTCGCACCTGTTAAGTATACTAAGTTTGTTGCATATTTCGGTACACTTTTATCCATACTTAACTGAAGTAATTGTTTTGTATAATTTTTCACAGTTAAATATTGACTTTCTCTCTCTTTTATCTCTGTTCCTCTATACCAGATAAACATAATTATAAATATTAGTAACGCTATGAATACCGTAATGTATCCACCATTTACAAATTTTAAACTATTCGCATATAAGAAGAATAATTCTTCTATTCCAAAAAACATTAAGAAGATTACAGCAAATATTTTTTTAGCTTTAACTTTGTACAAGTAAATACTTAATAATAGCGTAGTTACAAACATTGTTATACTAATACTTAAACCGTACGCTGCTTCCATATTACTACTTGTTCTAAAGAATATTACGACACAGCTACTGCAGATAAATAGTATTATATTAACCGCAGATACATAAACCTGTCCTTTTAATTCTGTCGGATATTTTATTATTAATTTTGGGAATAGGTTTAATTTTATCGCCTCTGAGATTAATGTGAAAGATCCTGTTATTAAACTTTGACTCGCTATTATCGCAGCTAATGTTGCTAGTATTACTTGAAATACTACAAAACTCTCTGGAACTATCGCAAAGAATGGATTTTTTTCTGAACTGTAATTTGTCGATAATAAATACGCTGCTTGACCGAAATAATTCGCAAGTAAACATACTTTAACCGCAAACCAAGCCATTCTAACATTTTTTCGTCCACAGTGACCTAAGTCCACATATAAATCCTCTGCACCTGATACACATAAAAACACCGCCCCTAATAAGACGAATACTCCTGGGTATGTAATTAATAAATTAAGTGCATATTTTGGATTAATAGCTTTTAATATTTCTAGTCTAGTACCTATTGATTTTATTCCCCAGAAAAATAGAGATAAAAACCATAAACTCATTATAGGACCAAATAGCGATCCTATCTTTTTCGTTCCAAATCTTTGAAATGAAAAGATAAAGATAAAAATTATTAATACTAAAATTATCACATCATTTGTGTTTATAGCTGGGATTATATCATGTAATCCCTCAACAGCTGATGTCACTGTAATTGCTGGTGTTATTATTCCGTCCGCAAGAAGTGTTGCTCCGCCTATCATCGCTAAGAGAACAACTCCTCGTTTAGTTTTATTTTTTATTAAAGCAAATAATGAGAATACTCCACCTTCACCATGGTTATCCGCCTTTAATGCGATTAATACATATTTAGTCGTCGTCTGTAAGGTCATTACCCAAAATATTAAACTAACGAATCCTAATACGAGATTTTCACTCATCATAGCATCACTACTACGGACGAATGATTTCATTACATAAAGTACCGAGGTCCCTATGTCTCCAAATATTATTCCAATAGTTATTATTACACCAAGAAAAGTCAATCTTGATTTATCCATTTTTATACCCTCTTATAAATAATTGAAATTATATCACTTCTATAAAATCAGTAATATAATTCTCACATATTATTATATTCCTCTTGTGAAGAAAGTCAATAGTAAGTATCTTATATAATTTATTTTAATATAATGCATAAATCATGTATACAATACCTTTTTCTTCTTTCACTTCAATATAACACCTTAAATTATTTAATTTAAACGACACACACTCATCATTCTATAAAAAATATCAAAAACACCTTTAAATTAATTTTGAAAACTTTTACTTTAACACTTTACAAACCTATTTAAAAAGTGTTAAAATTAAGTTAACGAAATTTAACACATTAAATTTAAAGGATAGATTTTTATGAATAAAGGGGTGCTATTATGTTAATAAAAAGTAAAAAAGTTTGGTCGAGCGGACAATTTCTTCCTCTTATTTTAGAAATAGAAGATAAAAAAATAACTGCCGTTTATGACTATGATGCATTCGATAAAGTAGATTATGATTTTGGAACTAACCGTGTTTTACCTGGATTTATAGATGTTCATACACATGGTGCTTACGGTTATGATACTAATGATGTTAATGAAGAGGGACTTCGTAATTGGACAAAAAATGTCGTTTCTGAAGGTGTAACATCATTCTTACCTACTACAATTACACAAACTGAAGAAGTTCTTCTAAAAGCTGTCGCTAATGTTGCTAAAGTATACGAAGAAGGATATGAAGGAGCTGAAATCTTAGGTATTCACTTCGAAGGACCTTATCTTGATGTAGAAAAACGTGGTGCTCAACCGTTAAGTTGTATTCAAACACCAAGTGTTGAACAATTTAAAAAATTCCAAGCAGCTAGTAAAAACTTAATTAAACTTATTACTATCGCTTGTGAAAAAGATGTTGATTATAAGCTTACTAAATATTTAGTAAGCCAAGGTATTCGTGTAAGTTTAGGTCACTCAGCTTGTAATTATAAAGAAAGTTATCTTGCATTCGCCAATGGTGCGTCATCTCAGACTCACGTTTATAACGGTATGGTTGGTTTCCATCACCGCGATGGTGGTCAAGTAGGATTTGCTCTACGTGCACGTGATGCATATGGAGAAATTATTTGTGACGGTATCCACTCTACTACAGATGCTCTTAACACATATTTCACAGCAAAAGGGCGTGATCATGGAATTATGATTACTGACTCTCTTTGTGCAAAAGGTTGTGGCCGTGGCTCTTACATCTTCGGTGGAGAAAATATGGAAATATATGAAGATGGTAGTGCTCACCGTGACGATGGTCGTCTTGCAGGTTCTACACTTAGAGTTATCGATGGTCTACGCGTCTTAATAGAAGATGCTTTAGTACCAGTTGATGCAGCAATTAACTCTTGTACAAAAAACCCTGCTGAAATGTTAGGTTTTGCCGATCGTAAAGGTAAACTTAAAGTAGGTTACGATGCTGACGTTGTTGTTATTAGTCCTGAATACGAAGTACTAACAACATTCGCGCGTGGTAAAGAAGTTTATAAAAAAGAAGATTAATAAATAAGGAGTAACAATATGAAATATTTAGTTTTTAATTCTAAAAAAGAAGCTTCACAAGAAGCATATAAAATTATTAAAAGTTTAATAGATGAAAATTCAACATTAGGACTTGCGACTGGATCAACTCCAACAGATTTATACGAAGAGATGATCGCTGATTATAAAGCTGGAAACTTTAGCTATAAAAATATTAAATCTTATAACTTAGATGAGTATGTTGGAATTAGCTATGATCACCCTGAAAGTTATCATAAATTCATGGATACTAATTTATTCGATCATCTTGATATAAATAAAGAAAATACACACGTTCCTGATGCTAGTGCTGAAGACTTAGAAAAAGCTCTTAAATCATATCAAGAAGAGCTAAATAACACACAAATCGATGTCCAAATCCTTGGTGTTGGATCTAATGGACACATTGGTTTTAATGAACCAGGAACATCATTTGAAGCTGGAGTACACGTTGTTGATTTAAAACAAGAAACAATCGAAGCAAACTCTAGATTCTTTAATAACGATATTAACCTAGTACCAAAACAAGCTGTAACAATGGGAATTAAAGATATTATGCGCGCAAAACATATTATCTTATTAGCGTTTGGAAAAGCAAAACAACAAGCGATAAAAAGTTTAATAGAAGGTGAGGAAATAACTGAAAATATTCCTTGTACTGTTCTAAAAAATCACCCTAGTGTTTATGTACTAGTAGATAAAGAAGCAGACTTTAAATAATTAATAAAGTGGGAGTGGCTGTCTACTAAACTATCATCTCTAGTCGAACCCTCCCACTAAAATAAACACATCGATGTAAGCGTTTGATCTTAAAATTTAAAATAGGGAGGTACAAAATATGTGTACACAATTAAATTGGACAAATATAGCTACTGTAGCGGCTCAAAAAGGCTATGAAAATAATATAGGTACAGCAGGATTAGTTAAAGGAGTATTAGGTAATAAACTAATCTTCGGTGGTGGGGCTAACTTCCCAGGTGGACTACCTGTAGATGGAGGAGTCAAAGTAAATCATAAAGATGTATATCTATATGAAGAAACGTCTGAAGGAGTAACACTATTAGATCAAATTCAATTCGACTATCCTTTAGCATATGGACCAAGTGCAGTACATAACGACACTTTATACTACATCGCGAATAAAACTGAAACATCATCAGAAATTTTAGCATTCACTGTTGTTGATAACAAATTAAAAGTTGAAGTAGTCGACACTCTTCCACTTACTGTAGAAAATGTTATCGCAAAAGTTCACAATAATAAACTATACTTTGGTATTGGATCTATTAACGGATCAAATAATAATGAACTTTATGCATATGATTTAGCAACTAAGAAATTTGAAGTAATTTCAGAATTTCCTGGGAAATTACGTAATCAAGCTGTAAGCTACGTATACAATAATGAACTTTATGTATACGGTGGCGGTGCTGGTGAAACTTATAACGATGGCTTTAAACTTAACTTAGAAACAAAAGAATGGACTCAACTTGCTGATGTAGAAATTGATAATGAGGAAGTATCTCTACTAGGTGCTGATTGGGCTCCATTAAACGAAGATGAACTACTAGTAATCGGTGGTTTCAATAAAGATGTATGGAAAGATGCAGTATTTAACTTAACAACATTACAAGGTGAAGATCACGCAAAATATCGCGATGCATACTTCAGACGTCCTGTAAGTGATTATAAGTGGAATAAAAAAGAATTAGTATATAACTTGAAAGAAAATCGCTGGTATCAATTAGGAGAAATTCCTTTCGAAGCACCTTGTGGACATGCATTGCTAGCCACTGATAACAATATTTACTCAATCATGGGTGAGATTAAACCAGCTGAACGAAAACCATATATCCATAGAACAAAAAAATAATAAAATAAAAGAACTACTTAACAAACACATGTTAGGTAGTTCTTCTTTTTATCAATTAAATTTATATACTATTTTATTCATATTAATAAAAATCAAATAAAAAAAGAACCTTCCAAAAGGAAGGCTCTCACTGTTGCCTGGCAACGTTCTAGTCTCACAGGGCGTAAGCCCAACTACATTCGACGCTAAAGAGCTTAACTTCTGTGTTCGGTATGGGTACAGGTGTGTCCTCTTCGCTATCGCCACCAGACGA
>NZ_JBSMTL010000015.1:0-38779 GCF_054054385.1 Gemella taiwanensis | reverse complement strand
CTGTCCTTTTTTGGAATTAACGTTGACTTAATTCGTTTAGTTTTCAATGTTCAAATCGTTGCGATTAACAACTTTTATATTTTAACATTTTTAAATTTCTTTGTCAAGTCTTTTTTAGAACTTTTTTAAAAATGTTTTTTCGTCTTCATCAGAAGACTTTAATTATTTTATCATTTCTTCGAATGTTTGTCAAGAAGTTTTTTATATTTTTTTTGAACTTTTTAACCGTTTACTTCGTTGAAATAATAAGCGTTGTCTTTCTTCAAGACTTTTATAAGTTTAACATTTCTTTTTTATTTTGTCAAGAAGTTTTTTCAATTTCTTAACATTCTTTATTTTGAAATGTTTTATTGTTCGTCTTCTCTATCAGAAGACTTTTTCTATTCTATCATTTAGTTCTAATTATGTCAAGCTTCTTTAAAACTTTTTTAAAAAGAATTTGTATAAATAGTTATCCTCCATCAGAAGACTTTTTCTATTCTATCATCCTAGTTCGATTATGTCAACATCTTTTTTACTATTTTTTTTTTATTAATTAATCGTTTAATAATTGTAAAAGAGAATACTATTCTACCATAGTATCCTCTTTCCTCTGTTTTATTTTCTTCTATATATTGTAAAAATCAAATACTGTAACCGGAAGATTACGTTTATGCTCTGATTTTATATAGTGTCCTTCTATTATCTCTCTAATATCATCAGGTACATTTCTACCTTCTAGATAGTCATCAATATTATCATATGTTACACCAAGGGCTACTTCATCTGCTAGAGCTGGTCTATCTTCTTCTAAATCTGCAGTTGGTTTTTTCAAATATAAGTGTTCTGGGCAATCTAAAGCTTTTAATATTGCCTTACCTTGTCTTTTATTTAATCTATATAATGGTACTATATCTGCTCCACCATCACCGTGTTTTGTAAAAAATCCTGTAATTGCTTCTGCTGCGTGATCTGTTCCAACAACTATACCTTTATTCATTGTAGCAATTGAATATTGAACTTTCATTCTTTCTCTTGCCTTCTCATTCCCTTTAGCGAAATCTGTAATGTCTACTCCTGCTATTTTTAATGAATTAACACTAGCATCTACTGCATCTTTAATATTCACTGTATATACCTTATCAGGATTTATAAATTGTAATGCATCATTACAATCAGCTTCATCAAATTGCTCACCATACGGAAGTCTCACTGCAATAAAAGTATATTCTTCTCCCGTTTCTTCTTTCAATTCATTAATAGCCATTTGACATAACTTACCACACAACGTTGAATCTTGACCGCCTGATATACCTAAAACTAGACTTCTTATAAAACCATTTTTCTTAATATAGTCTTTTAAAAAGTTAATAGTTAGTCTAATCTCCTCATCAACATTAATTTCAGCCTTACATCTTAGTTTTTTTATTACTTCTTGTTGTAATGTCATATTTTCACCTATTAATTTGATTTCTTTGTTACTTTTTTCAATATTGTGTTTCTATTTTCCCAACATTCTGTACTTAAATCTACTGGATAAAATTCAGGGTTTAATAAACGTAAGTACTCGTTCCATAGTAACTTTTTATTTTCTTTGAAATATTTTGCACTTTCTTGTACAGTTGGAACCTCATAGACTTGTTTACCATTCTTAAATATATCTACTTGTAAATCTCTTGCTTCAAAGTTTTTAACTTCTTTTTCTAAATATGTGTGCGTCGGGTGGAATAATTTTATACTCGGCTCTGCACTCACATCTTCTTTTTCTAAGGCAATGTAGTCACCTGCTGCCATACCTGTATCTTTATTTATTATTCTATAGACTTTTTTAATACCTGGGATAGTTAATTTACCTGGATTTTCAGAGACTTTTAGTCTATCAATCATCTCTCCATTAGCATTTTCTAAACATGCAAGTTTATATACTGCACCTAATGCTGGATTATCGTAAGCAGTTATAAGTTTTGTACCTACACCCCATGCATCTATTCTAGCGCCTTGTTGTTTAAGGTGAGTAATAGTATCTTCATCTAAATCATTAGAAGCTACTATCTTAGCCTTCGGGTATCCCGCTTCATCTAGCATTTTTCTTGCTTCTTTTGAAAGATATGCAATATCTCCTGAGTCTAATCTAATACCTAAGAAATTAATTTCATCTTTCAATTCATCTGCAACTTTAATCGCTGTTGGAATCCCTGAACGTAATGTATCATAAGTATCAACTAAGAAGTAACAATCTTTATGTGCCGCAGCATATTTTTTAAATGCAATTTCCTCATCTTCGTACGCTTGAACAAATGAATGCGCGTGCGTTCCACTACATGGAATATTAAATAGTTTCGCTGCTTTTACATTACTTGTTGCTTCGAATCCTCCAATCACAGAAGCACGAGTTCCCCAAATCGCTGCATCAAACTCATGAGCACGACGTGTTCCGAATTCCATACAAACTTCATCTGGACATAAGTGCTTAATTCTAGCTGCTTTTGTCGCTATAAGTATTTGATAGTTAACTATATTTAATATTGCAGTTTCCATAATTTGAGCTTGAATTAGAGGTGCCTCAATTCTTAAAAGAGGTTCATTCCCAAAAACAATCTCTCCTTCTTTCACACAACGAATATTTCCTGTGAACTTCATTTTACTCAGGTAGTCTAAGTAATCCTCTGCATAGCCTAATTCACGTAAAAAATCTATGTCAGATTTTGAAAACTCAAACGAATTAACATAATCAATAATTTTGGCAAGTCCAGCGAACACTGCATATCCTCCACCAAAAGGTATTTTTCTAAAGTACACATCAAAATATGATTTTCTCTCATGTATTCCATCTTTGAAATACGCATATCCCATGTTAATTTGATAAAGGTCGGTATGCAATGCATCACCTTGATATTTATTCATAATTTCCTCCGATTTATGTATCATTAAATTTGTTATCTATATATTAACATTTTAACAACTTTTTAACAAATATTTATACTTAAATATACACAATTAAATACTACTAAATTAACCTTTATATACCTACACATTATGTATATCAACTATTCACACTATTAACAATAAAAAGTATTTTTTTATAATATATTTTTTAAAATTTTACTCAATATAAAAAAGAAGTAACAAGTATTACTACCCATTACTTCTTCGATTATTAGTGTTTGAATTTCTATTAGTTGCCCTTTGAGTCTGAGTTTTCTCGTCTTTCTCAATGTTTTCATCTTCATCAGAAGAGTTATTATCAGTTTTTTTTGTATCGCTAGTTTTGTTGTTAGCACTAGTTTTTTTATCTGTTGACTTTTCATCATTCTTTTTAGTTGATTTCTTATCGTCTTTTTTAGCTAATTCTGGGATTTTACTATCATCGATTCGACCGTTATTATCTTCAGATTTTTCCAAATTGCCATCCATAATAGATTTTATTGCCGCCTGCAAAAAGTTTTCCTGCAACGGAATATTAAAAATCAATTCTCCTTGATAACTTAGACCATACTCTTGTCTTACTAAATCAGTAATAAAATAAGGATCTTTTAATTTATCAATTACAAGTTCATTAACTTTATTTTCTTTATCTAGGTTTTCTATCGTTTTATTCTGCTCTGCTAATTGTGAATTAATTTGTTTCTTATCACGTATATATAAAAAAGTTTGCAACAACGTCACAGATAGTGCTAAAGTCATAATTACTAAAATAATGAATTTACGACGTTTCCTATATTTAGCTTTAGCCTTTAATACATCTTTTTTAAACTGACTATTCTGTTCTCTCATTTTCTACTTCTCTTGATTTTTCTGAAAGAATTTTGAACATTTTTGTCGCATCTTCTTTTTTAGTGCTATCTTTTAATTCCAACACCTCATACTCTACTTCTTTTTTCGCAAAATAAATAGTAATTTTATCCCCTATTTTTAAAGTACTAGATGGTTTTGCCTTTTTACCATTAATAGCTATGTACCCCTCTGACGATATTTCATTAGCAACTGTTCTTCTTTTAATAATTCTTGATACTTTTAAAAATTTATCCAAACGCATTTAATCACCCCTAAATATTAGTACAATCTATTATCACATATTTATTTACTTTTCGCAAATAAAATCTACAATAAATATTTCAAATTTTAAAATCCGCTATTTTATCCAATAAAAACGAGAGCGACCTAGAATCTTGATTCCACAGAAATCAATAACTCTAAGTCAGCCCTCTCCATTTGTTAAAGTACTAAAGATTTAACAACCTACTTTATTATCATGAATAAAATAATCCTACTTTGCCCAGTTTCCATCTTTGAAAATAGCTATTTCTTTACCATCTTCTGTGTAACCAGTAATATTTGTTGTTGCTTCACCTATCATAAAGTCAACGTGAATTAAACTATCGTTAGCTCCCGCTTCTGCTAATTGTTCATCAGTCATTTCAGGACCACCTTTAACACATGTTGGATATGCTTTTCCTAATGCGATATGGCAAGCTGCATTTTCATCAAATAATGTTTCTAAGAATAATATTTTCGTATTAGATATAGGAGAATCAAATGGAACTAATGCCATTTCACCAATTCTTCTTGCTCCTTCATCAGTGTCTAATAAATTCTTAAGAACATCATAACCACGCTCTGCTCCGAAATCTACTACTTTACCATTTTCAAATTTCAACCAGAAATTATCAATTAGTACCCCACCGTAGTTTAAAGGTTTTGCATTATACACAATACCACTAGTTTCATCTTTGTGAGGCATCGTAAATACTTCTTCAGTTGGAATGTTTGCTACAAAACGATCAGCTTTTTTAGCATAACTTCCGGCACTTTGCCAAATATGGTTTTTCGGAAGACCTACATATAGGTCTGTTCCTAAATCATTTGTAATATGTAGTTTCACCAATTCATTTTCATGTAAGAATTTAGCTTTTTCATCTAGAACTTTAATATGTTCTTCCCAATCTGCAACTGGATCATCACCAGTTGAGCGACAAGCACTTAGGATTTGATCCCAAAGTTTTAAGTATGCTTCTTCATCACCTAGTTCAGGATATAGTCTTTTCGCCCATCCAACTGTTGACGCAGACACAACACACCAAGGACATTCGTCACTCATGATAGATTTCATGTAGTTACGCATCGCTTTAGAACGACCTACCATAGAAGCTTTTAATTTTGCACTATCCACTCCCGCTAATCCATCTGGATCATCTCCGATAATAGATAAGAATGCTGCTCCTTCATCTAGTTCGTCTTGATATTTATCAATATACCATTGTCCTACTGTACTTAAAGTTTCTTCCGTTTGATAATTCAAGTGTAATTTTGTTAACTCTTGATCACGCCATTCTACAGAGACCCTTTTAGCCCCTAATTCATAACACGCTTCTACTACTTTAGCAACAAAATCACGTGTTTCTGTACTAGCTCTTACTAAAACTGGTTGATTTTTTTGAATATTTAATCCAACTTTAGCTATAAGTTGTGCATATTTTTTTAATTGTGTGTTTAAATCCATATGATTTACCTCGATTTTCAGACTAAATTTTGAAATAATCGCCAAATTTATTTCAATAATATATATTATATCACTTTTTACAAAATATTAGTAGAAGGTTCCAAGCGAACTTGAAACCTCCTGTTAAAATTATACTTCTCTAGTAGCTTGTTTTAGCCATTCTAATTCTTCACCTTCAAAGTGTGGTGCTAAAACTTCAAATACTTTTTTATGATAATTGTTTAACTCATATTTATCTTCACTTGTAAGAATAGATACATCAATAGCTTCTAAATCCCAAGGAACGAAAGTCATTACTTCAAATTCTAAGAATTGACCATATTCGTTTTTAACAGTATTTCTAATAATTAATTCATTTTCTAAACGAATACCATGTGAACCTGAAATATATAATCCTGGTTCATTAGTCATAGTCATACCGTGTTTAAACGGTTCTGATGCACGATAAATTCCCCAGTGGATTCCTTGAGGTCCTTCGTGAATATTTCCTAGGTATCCTACCCCATGTCCAGTACCATGGTTGAAGTTTTCATAATCATACCATAATGGAGCACGAGCAAATAAGTCTACGTTTGCTCCAGAAATACCTTCCATAAATTTAAGTCTTGATAGACGTAGGTGACATTGAAGTACTCTAGTATAATCTCGTTTTAATCTATCACTAACTTCACCCATAGCTGTCGTACGAGTAATATCAGTTGATCCTTCTTCATAATGTGCTCCAGTATCAGTTAAGAAGAAAGTACCAGTACGTAATGGAATAGATGTTTCCTTAGAAGATGAGTAGTGTACGATTGCCCCATTTTCCGCATGTCCGCAAATTGGTGCGAAACTTGGACAGATAAATCCACCTTGTTCTTTTCTAAATTCTACAAGTTTATCTGATGCAGAAAGTTCATCTTCTTGCTCACTAATACCTTGTTTAACCAATTGTTTTAGCCAGTATATAAATTTAGTATGAGCAATACCATCTTTTACATGAGCTTTAATTGTGTGTTGTAATTCAACTTCATTTTTTATAGCTTTCATTAAAATTGTAGGATTTCTACGTTCTACCAATGTTATTTCTTTTGGAATATTGTTGAATACTGCATAGTTTAAGCAATCCGGGTCAACTAAAACAACATCATTTCCTGAGAATTTTTTCACATCTTGGTAAACATCGTTATATGGTTTAATGTGAACATTATTTTCAGATAAATGTTTTTTAATTTCATCAGATAATTTTCTTTCATCAACATATAAATCTACTTTATCTTCATAAACAACAGCATAACTTAATAGTAATGGGAAGAAATCTACATCCATACCACGAATATTTAATAACCAACCAATATCGTCAAGAGTAGTAATAACGTGGATGTTTGCTCCAACTTCACTCATTTCTTTACGTACTCTTTCAAGTTTACTAGCGACAGATTCCCCAGCACGTTCTAAGTTTAAATAGAAAGCAGGTGCTTCTGATAACGGTGGACGGTCTGTCCAAATTTCATCTACTAAATCTACTTCATATTTTACAGTAGCATTTTTACGTTTTAATTTTGTAGCAAGGTTTTTACCTTCTCCAAAAGTTACTACACGACCATCGAATCCTAACACACCATTTTCTGGAGTATTTTCTGTGATAAATTCTGCGATAGTTGGAACTCCTGGTTCACGCATTTTTTGTAATTCGATACCAGTTCCTTCTAATTGTTTTTCACCTTGTAAGAAATAACGACCATCTGTCCATAACCCTGCAAAGTCTTTTGTTACTACCAATGTCCCTGCAGACCCTGTAAATCCACTCATGAACGCACGAGCTTTGAAATGTTCCCCTACATATTCACTATTATGAAAATCAGCTGTTGGAACCATATAGACATCAATTCCATTTTTTTCCATCAATTCTCTTAGTTGAGCTATTCTTTCTTTTACTGCCATTTCCCTTACTCCTTTGCTATTTGTATTATATTTTCTGCAACTTTTAAATTTAGACGTAGCAGTTACATATTTACTACATTTATTTAATTATTACACTTATTATTTTATCATATAATGAAGCGTTTTTCATTATCAATACGAGTCATTAGTTATATTTTTTATTAAACTTACAACTTTAATATATTTGATTTAATTAAACGATTAGACTCGAATCATCATTTCCATGTCTAACTATTATCTATACTATTTTAATAGTTCTTTAAAGTAATCAGTTGATTTAACTAAAGAATCTACAATTGCAGGTTCCCCTGATGAATGACCTGATACAACAATATCTAATTTACAATTGTTTAATTTTTTACTTAATTCATATGCTCCTATAGCACGACAGTCAACGTCATAACGACCATGAGCTATTGTAGTTGGAATATCTTTAATAACATCAATATTATTTAAAATCCAATCGTCATCATCCCAGAACATATTATTCATCCAGAAATGACATTCAATTGTTGCCATAGAAATAGCATAATTAATTTCACCAAAACTTTGTTCAAGATTTGGGTCAGGATATAAAGTTACTAAGCTTCCTTCCCACATACTCCATTCTTTTGCTGCTACTTCTCTCGTTTCTCTATCTTCACTTGTAAGTCGTTTGTAATATGCACGAATCATATCATGACGTTCTTCTTTTGGAATAATACTTTCATATCTTTCAAAAGATTCAGGGTGAATATTACTTGCTCCACCTTTTTCATAAATCCAAAGTATATCTTCCCTACGACCTAAGAATATTCCACGTAATACCAATCCTAAAACACGTTCAGGATGTTTAATCGCATAACAAAGTGATAAAGTAGAGCCCCAACTACCACCGAATACTAGCCATTTATCGATATTTAAATCTTCTCTAATTTTTTCAATATCTTCAATAATGTGCCAAGTATCATTATTTTCTAAACATGCGTGAGGTGTAGATTTCCCACTTCCACGTTGATCAAATAATATTATACGATAAAATTCGGGATCGAAGTATTGTCTGCAACTTGGTGCAGTTCCACAACCAGGACCTCCATGTAAAAATACTACTGGTACTCCATTAGGATTACCACTTTCTTCATAATAAATTGTATGTGTGTCATCGACTTTCAACATTTTAGAGAAATTCTCTTTAATAGCAGGATATAATGTTCTTAATTCTGCCATAATGACACCTCCTTTTGCATTTTTTCTTACAATTTAATTTTAACATATAATTTATATTTTTTCATTATTAATAAAAAATAAAATTTTATATTTTACTATTTTATAAATAAAATATTTTTTAGTACACTTAGTTATAATACAATGAATAAAAATATTTCACCATTTGACAATACAGCTGTAAAAAGTTATTTATATCGTTATATAAATGATATAGGTTTTATAAAATTATTTATCAGACAATAAAAAAATAAGTAGAAATAAAATTCCTACTTATTTTTTATTTATTTTATTCTTCTACTAGTGTTTCACCTTCACGTAATTCTACAAGAGAAGCTAGTTTTTTCTCGAATAAGAATACTAAAACAGCTACGACTACACAGACAACACCGATACCTAATGAAAGTTTGATAATTGGTACATCTGCAATTGCTGCATATAGAAGTCCATATCCTTTCGCAGCTCCGAATGTTGCTACAATCCATACAGCCATCATAATAGATAAGATATGTTTTGGAGAGTATTTAGATACGAATGAAGCTCCAAGAGGAGAGAAGAACATCTCAGCTACACTCAGAACAATGAAGAATAATACAACCCAAAGAATACTAGCTTTTTGAGTTTCAGGTGCTCCAACTCCACGGCTAACTTCAGTTAATGCTAATACACCAAATGTTGCTCCAAGAAGGAATAACGCGATAGATGCTTTTTTGTATAAGCTCCAGTCTCCTTGTGGACGAGTAGCAAGTTTGTACCATAAAGCTCCTAAGATTGGGCCTAAAACGATACAAGCCAATCCATTAATAGAATCTAACCAAGATGTTGGCACTGTGAACGTCCCTAACTTATCATCAATGAATTTCGGCATGTAATCATATAAAATTACGTATGTTAAATACCAGAATGTCCAGAAAACAACAGATAATAATGAAATGATTATAATTGAGTACACACGGCGAACTTCATATTTTTCTAATGAACGGTGTACTTTAGGTTTATTATCTTCATGTTTGTGTTCACCTTGAGCAAAAGGATGTTTCCCTGCATCACCAAGAGATTTATAACCTAAAACGAACCAAATTGCTCCAATGATACAAAGTAATCCAGCTATTTTAAAGCATTGTAAATATCCATTTGAGCTTGCTGTAGCAAGTTTTAAATATATAACCCCTACGAATGTTGTTCCAATAAATGATCCGATATTAATAAATGAATACATTGTTGAAAAAGCATCATCTTTACGTTTTTCATCACCTTCGAACAATTGACCTACAACCGCTTGAAGATTACCTTTGAAAAACCCTGTTCCTAAAGAAACTAGAACAATCATAACCCAAAGAGCTGAATATGAACCTACAAAACCTGCATACCCATATCCTAATCCCATTAACACAAGTCCAAGCGGAATCAAGTATCTTGCTCCTATAAACCTATCTGCAATAAAACCAAATAGCACCGGTGCTAAATACGTAAAAGCTACAATATTAGATTGCATTGCTGCACCTTCTACCTTACCTAAACCAAGTCCACTTTCTCCCATTCCTCCAGCTATTACCGCTACAGTTACATATGTATATAGTAGCCAACGAGAAGAATAGTAAGCACATCGTTCAAAAGAGAACGTAATTGAACTCATATAGAAACTCCACGGTTTACCTTTTTTAACCGCTACTTCTGACATAAAAATCCCTTCTTTCTTGCGTGATTTCTCACTATTTTTTATTCATTATATCACAACATATTTTATCATTCAACTATTTTCTAAGAAAACGTTGTATATACTTAAATAATACTATTGTATTTAAGTATAGTAAATGTTATAATTATATTAAAGTTCATAATATTTTTAAAGGAGTTGTATAATATGAAACTTTCTAGAACTAATAAAATTTTATCTAAGATGAAAGAACAAGGGATTAATCAAGCTCTTATTAGCGATCCTTATTCAATCTTCTATTTAACAGGGCACCTAGAACATCCAGGTGAAAGATTTTACGCAGTACTTCTTGATGAAAATGGGAATCATAAACTTTTCATCAACGCTTTATTCCCACTGGATAAAGATTTAGGTTTAGAAAAAGTAGTTTATTCTGATACTGATAAACCTATAGAAATTCTGTCAAAATCAATACCTAACGGTTCTGTTGTCGGTATTGACAAAGTTCTTCCAGCTAGATTTTTACTACCACTGATGAATTATTTACCAGAAAGTAAATTCGTCGATGTATCTCAAATTGTTGACCGCGTTCGTATGATTAAAGATGAAGAAGAAAAAGAACTTATGCGTCGCGCTTCTCTTCTAAACGACGAAGCTTGTCAGCGAGTTATCAATAGTATTTCTGCTGAAAAATCTGAAAAAGATATTGTAAAAGATTTACTTGAAATCCACGAAGATTTAGGGGTAGAAGGACTATCATTTGATCCAATCATCGGATATGGTGCTAACGGGGCTAACCCTCACGGAACAGTTGGTGATAGATATCTAAAACCAGGTGATTCAATCATCATCGATATGGGGGGAATTAAAGATAACTACTGCTCTGATATGACACGTACTGTATTTTGGAAACAACCAAGCGAAAAAGCTCGCGAAGTATTCGAAACAGTATTAGAAGCACAAAAACGTGGTGTTGCACTGGTTAAACCAGGTGTTAGATTCTGCGATATAGATGCAGCTTGCCGTGACTATATCACTGAAAAAGGTTATGGGGAATTCTTTACACACCGCACAGGACACCACATCGGTCTTGAATGTCATGAGTACGGAGATATTTCAAGTGTTAATGAAACTAAATGTGAACCTGGAATGATTTTCTCTATTGAACCAGGTATCTATCTTCCTGGAGAATTCGGTGTTCGTATCGAAGACCTTGTTCTTGTTACAGAAGATGGTTGCGAAGTATTAAATAAACTTAACAAAGAACTAGTTGTTATCGGGGAGTAACTAGTTAATATTGTAAGGGAAATCACTATTTAATAGGAATTTAAATTTGTAACAAATAATTGTAAAAAAGTATTGTATAGCAATACACTAATAACTTAACTCATAAAAATAATAATAACTATAATATCTAATATAAAAGACGACTGATAAATTTATCAATCGTCTTTCTTTTATTATTCAAAATGTTTCTTTAAGAACTCTCCTACAATTTTCCAGTATTGTTCTCGATATTTTCTTTCTGCTTGAACATGTTTCATACCAGGGAAACTATGGAATTCTTTTTCTGAAGTTATTAAGTTATAAGCTTCTTTACCATGTTCTAAAGGAACAAAACCATCTTCCTCACCATGTAGTACTAATGCTGGCAGTTTCGTTTCTTTTAAACCTTTCGTCGCATCTACATCTCCAAAGAAGTATCCCGCACGAATTTTAGTTACTGTATTCGCTGCTGGAATAACTGGGAAACTTGGTAAATTAAATAATTTTTTTAATTGATAAGTAAATTCTACTTTTAAATTCACATATCCACTATCTTCTATAAAAGTTTTTACATTTGATGGTAAGTTTTTCCCTACTGCATTCATTACAGTAGCAGCTCCCATACTGATTCCAAATAATGCTGTATCAGCATTATTATTTTCAGCTGATATTTTCTTCACCCAATTAACTAGGTCATCAGAATCATAGCCACCCATTGAGATAAAATCACCCTCACTATTACCATGAGCAATTAAGTCTGGGGCAAAAACACTGTATCCCATATCATAAAACTTCTTAATATAGTTTGCCATTTTTTTAGCATCACTTGTGTATCCATGAACTACAAAAATCCACTTCTTAGCATTAGGATTGACAAACTTATAACCAACTAATTTATTTTTAG
Organism: Gemella taiwanensis; assembly: GCF_054054385.1. NCBI lineage: Bacteria > Bacillati > Bacillota > Bacilli > Caryophanales > Gemellaceae > Gemella > Gemella taiwanensis. The sequence goes on along the minus strand of NZ_JBSMTL010000015.1, from coordinate 26,347 downwards.
TAACAGATTCCATTTCTGTAACTTGCTTTGTTTCATCAAACCACTTATTTACCGCTGTTTTATCTTCTTTACTACCGTCACTATCCTGGTTAACTATAGCACTCTTATCAACTTTTGGATTCAATCCAAAATTATAGAAATAATTTCCAATAAAGCCGAACGCAACAACTAGTACAATTAATAACGTCGCTAATATTTTTTTTAAATGTTTTTTCACTTTTCTTTACCTTTCATATTCAGTTTAATAAAACTATTATACTATTCCTTTTGATAAAAGTAAATAAAAAATAACACTAATAGAGACTTAAAATATCTCTATTAGCATTGTTATTCAATTATTAATTCTTACCGAAACCTTATCCCCAATGTTAAATCTTTCTTCTGTTGACATCGTTAAAACTTTTAAAATATCCCCATCAAAAGTCTCAACTAAATACTCAACTGTAGCTCCTAGATAGGTTACATCTACAACTTCCCCATCACCAGAATTATCTAATTTTATATATATTTCTTCTGGCCTGATTGCCAAGTTTTCATCAATAATATTATTCTCACCTATAAAACTTGAGATGAAGTTGTTATTAGGCTGTTTATAAAGTTCTTCTGGAGTACCTATTTGTTCTATATGTCCTTCATTTATTACAATAACTCGATCAGAAAGCTTAAAGGCATCCTCTTGATCATGAGTGACTATTATCATTGTAACACCAAATTGTTTTTGGATTCTTTTAATTTCTTTTCTCATTACATCCCTAAGATGCACATCTAAGTTCGATAGAGGTTCATCCAGTAACAACAATTTTGGATTCAACACCATACTTCTAGCTATAGCGACGCGTTGCTGTTCTCCTCCAGACAACTCCTTAATCTTTTTCTTATCATAGCCTGCTAGTCCAACTTTTTCTAGCATATCCCTCGCTCTTTTTCCCCTCGTATTCTTATCAATTTTTAATAATTTCAGACCATAACTCACATTGTCTATAACATTTTTATGAGTAAATAAGCCATACGATTGAAATACGGTAGCGATCTCTCTTTTTTCAGGTGGGAAATTATTAATATTCTCATTAGATAACAATACATCCCCTGAATAATCTGATATGAAGCCTCCTATAATATTTAATAGCGTAGTTTTTCCACATCCAGAGGGCCCTAATATACAAACCAACTCACCCTCTCCTATATCAAAAGTAATATTCTTTAAAATTTCTTTATCTTTATACTTCTTTGAGATATCCTTTAAACTTAAATACATACTCTATCTCCTTCTATTTACTATTAAGTAATACGATATATTTATCACTAAGCATATCATAATTATGTAAAATGCAATAACCGAACCTATATCATATTTTCCACTTTCTATCACATCAAACATAACTATAGTCGCCACTTTTTGACTAGGATATATTAAGAAAATAATAGACCCAATTGTTGTCATCGTCGCCGTAAAACCATTAATAAAGCTTATATAAAAACCTTCGTAACTCATAGGAAATACAACATCCTTAATCTCATTGAACCTACTTCCTCCTAGGTCCCTCACTGATTTTAGCTGATCTTCAGATACTTGACTTATAGAGCTATAACCTATTTTTGTAGCAAACGGCATCTGCTTAAATACTAAGTTTAATATTACTATTAATGCTGTTCCTGTTAATTTCAAAGGATATGAATTAAAGGCTAGTACGTAACCCAATCCGAAGAATGTACCAGGTAGTATATACGGTAAAGCCGCCACAAAATCAATCATTTTTAAGACTCTGACATTTCTTATGTAAATATAATATTGAAGAACATGACCTACTACTGAAGAAATCAATCCAGCAATAAACGAATAAATCACACTTCTTACAAACACATCGGTTATATAATCGTTAGCGTCTATAAAATTTTGTAATGTAAATATTAATTTTCCATATTCCATAGTTGAAAATGCCGAAATAATTATCGCACTATATAGACTAGCTAACATCAAAACGACAATCGTAGTAACTATTAAAGATATATAGTAAATAATACCAGATTTCTTAATACTAGCCTCTAATACACCAACATTTTTACTACCTAGTGTAGTATTTCTAAAACTCTTAAAGAATATCAAAAATATAAGAAGCGACGGTATTAGAATAATTAAATTCATTAATACAGCCCTACTAATATTTCCTTCAGCAATAAATGCTAAATAACCTTCAGTGGCAAGAACATTATACTTACCTCCTATTATAGCCGGTGTTGCAAAATCAGCCATACTCCTTAAGAATGTCAACAGAATAACTACTTTAATAACAGGTCTCATGAGCGGAAGAAGAATATCTAATATTATTCTATTAGTATTTGCACCTAAAGATCTAGCTGAGTTAATCACACCTTTATCAATTCCTTTTAGAAATCCAACGAAAAGTAGGACATTTATAGAAATATGCGTCACACTCTGCATGCTGACTATTCCAAAGAAACCATAAGGATCGTAATCTAATTTAAGCAGATTGTAACTTATTAAGCCGCGTCTTCCAAATAAATTTATATATGATAATGAAGTCACAAACGGTGGTGATATCATAGAAATCATAAATATAAGAACTATTATCTTCTTGAATTTCGATGTTCCAATAAAATAATAAAGTGAAACAGCCACCGATATAAAGACGGTAACTACAGTAGTTGCTGTGGCTACTTTTACAGTATTTACTAACAAATGAGAATAACTAGTAATATTAGTTAATAGTTCCGAAAACAACTCACCTTTATAGCCATAATTAAAGACAGCAACAAACGGATATAATACAAAAAGTATAAAAGAAGTAATAATAAGTCCTATGACAATACTGTCAAATAAATTTATTTTTTTAAACATACTATCTCCTTTAATATTATAAAAATTGGGAGTGACTCAAAAATCGTGATTTCTTAAGAAACAAGATTTTGTCGAGTCACCCCCACACAGTTTATTAGATATCTAAAAAGTTTTCATAAAGCGAATTTAGATATCAATAAACCACTGTGTCTATGAGTTATAGTGCACACTTTTTAAAATTTAGACTTTTCGGGACAACCCCAATCCATTCTATTTATCTCCCACTAATTCTTTCCATTTTTTAAGAATAGCGCTACGTTCATTACCAAATGAAGCTAAATCTTCTTTAAGAAGTTTGTCTTTTGGTAGGCCTAAATCAGCTCCTTTAGAGCCATCAATTACCATTTGTGCCCCATCTTTCCCATCAAGTTCAGCGATTAATTGTTGATTCTCAGGTTTTAAAATAAAGTCTTCAAATGCTTTTGCTATATCAGTAGCTTGAGAATTTTTAAATATTGCTACACCTTCAGGAATCCAAGGAATACCATCTTCAGGATAAACAACTTTTAGGTTGTGTTTTTTAGCTGCATCAAAGGCAGATTTATCAACAGGAATAATACCTATTCCAAATTCACCGGCAACTGTTTTTTCTTGTGGATCTTTACCACGTTTACTATAGAAATCAACATTTTTGTTAAATGCTGTCCAGTATTCCCATCCTTTTTCAGTACCTTTTTGTCCTAAAATACCTGCTACAGCACCGAAATTAGTTCCTGAAATTGCTGGATTACTCATAATAATTGTTCCTTTATATTTCGGATCAGTTAAATCAGACCATTTTTTAGGAACTTCTAATCCTTTTTCTTTTAAGACATTTTCATTAACTAAGAATCCAACTACAGTAATACCTTTTGATAACCAGTAATTTTCTGTATCCTTGAATCCTTCCTTGATTTTGTCAGAACCTTTAGCTTCATATTGCTCTAAAAGACCATCTTTTTTAGCAGCCATGAAAGCATCAATTCCTCCACCGAACCAAAGATCTCCCATCGGCTTACCTTCTGCTTTAGTTCTTGAAATTACTTCTCCACTAGACATTGATAAAAACTCAACTTTACTATTTGTTTCTGCTGCAAACTTATCAAATAGCTTTTTATATTTTTCAGAAGTTGCCACAACATTCATTGTTTTACCACCGAAATCAATTTTGCTAGTTTCTTTTTTACTTTCAGTTGCTTGTTTTTGACCACAACCTAATAAAATTAGAGAAATTGATAAAATAATAGTTAATACTTTTAATATTCTTTTCATATTTATTGTATCCTTTCTTCAACTATAAGTTTATACAAAAATTATACTAAGAAATAAAGATACTTTCAACCTGTGCGAGTGTACATAACTTTTATTATTTTAATATTTTTATGTAAACATCCATATTATTATTTTAAGTGTTATATAACTATTTTTACAATATTTATATAATAAGAATAATAAAAATTTTTTATTCTATTCCATATTTTTCTTTAATTGCATCTGCTACAATCATTCCAGTAAACCATGCTACCATTAAATTATATCCACCAATTTCTCCATGTAAATCTAGTATCTCACCAGCAAAATATAGATTCTCTATTTTTTTATGGCTACAAGTTTTTGGACTTACCACTTTAAGATCTACTCCACCAGCGGTTGTAAAGGCGTATTCCAATGGCATAGTTTTTACATCAATAAGCTCATAACGTTTAATTCTCGTTACAAACTTTCTCAACTCTTTTTTGCTAACATTTTCTGGGAAATATTTTTCAATCATAAAGTTATAAAAACTTTTCGGTAGTTTTCCATTCAAGAACTTATTATCTTCCCACAGTTTAGCAAATAACTCCTCTTCATTTAGTTCAGGATAGAAATCCAAGTAAAACTTATCTTCAGGATACCTTGCTACAAACTCACCCATAGATATTGATAGCGGACCGCTTAATCCTTTATGTGTAAACAGCAGATCTCCGCTTCTTTCATTTTTCTTATGGAACATCCTCACATTTTGCAATGCAACTCCTGATAGCTCTGTAAAATCTTCAAATACTAAGGCTACCTCACTAGGATATATTTTCGTAATCTTAACCCCGTGTTTTTTTAGAATCCTATGTAGTGAACCATCACTCCCACTCTGAGGGTACGTTTTTCCACCTGCACATACTACGATATTCTTTCCATAGTATGTATCCACATTTGTTTTTACACCTACTAGCTTATCATCTTCAAATACTAAGTCTTCTACCTTTTCTTTATAGTTAATCTTCGCATGATCTATTTTAAAAGCATTAACTACATCTCTAGCCTTCTCACTTGCTGGATATAATCTTCTATTTTCCTGCTTTAACTTTAAATTATGTTTGTCAAAAAACTTCTTAACATTATATTTATGATAAGCACTTCTTAAAAATCTACCATTATGAACAGCAGCTACAAAATCCTCAGCGTTGTCGCTACTCATAACATTACAACGCCCATTACCAGTTAAAAGTAATTTTATCCCCGCTCTTCTATTTTGCTCAAGAACCAGAACTTTTAAACCACTATCATTAAGCCTATCTGCTATCATAAGTCCGGCACTACCAAGACCTATTACAATTACATCATATTTCATCTTAAATCTCTACTTTCTCCTATTTAATCAAACATCATCTAATTATAACACGGAATAATTTAGTTGCAAATTTTTCCTAATAAAATTTATTATAAGATTAATTACAATAGTTAAAATTTCTTAAATCTCCTCCTTCTTATTGGAATTTTTCCTTATTTTGTAATATACTAGAGTGTATATGTTTAGAATTATTTTCTCATTCATTATGAAACTGAATAGTGGGCTGATATTATTCTAAACAAGTTTGAAATAAAGGATTGAAATAATGAAACTAAAAAAAATTAGTATTTTGATTTTACTTCTTGTTTTCTTAATTCCAAACTTCACAAAAGCTGAAGATAGCTTTTTGGATAATAATGCGGTAATTGATTTTAGCGACGTTAATTCTCATCTAGTTGTTTCGGAATTAAATACTGGAAAAATCATTTCTAAACGTGGAGAAAATGAAAAAGCGTCAGTAGGTAAGCTTCCTAACTATCTTGCACTTTACCTGCTTGCTGACAATTTAAAAAATAATAAAATAACATTAGATTCAAAAATTGATATTAAAACTAGTGATGATATATTAACTAAATATAAATTTGAATCATCTATTACCGTTAAAGATGCTATCTTCTTATTAGAAAATGAAGCGTCAAATGGTCTTAATCAAGCAATCTTTAGTCATTTCAATATTGATATTACAAAAGCTAAGGATATACTTGCTGCAATGTCTCTTAACGATACAAAGCTAGAGACTTTCGATAACAACAGTACTACTAATATTAGTACTGCAAAAAATATTTCATATCTGACTAGTTTAATATTAAAAACTTACCCAGAAATAACAGAAATAACAAAAAATCCAGAACACACACTTGCAACTGGCGAAAAAATTAAAAATAGTGTTGAGTTTAAAGAATCTGATAAATTTAGAGTTTTAGGACTAGATTATTCTGAAAAGAACAGTGTTACATATGCATATAGTGGTAATACTAAACTTATCATTACAGTTTTAAACCAAAGCGATGATAAAGCTACTTATTTCGAAAAACTTCAGAAATCTTACGACTACTTATTTACGAATTATCACTATAAACTAGCACTTAAAGCTGGTACTTATACAATAAATAATGAAAAAATTACCTTCAATGAAGATATTTATGATTTATTCTATGAAAAACATTCTATAAAAGATGTAACATATTTACTAATGAATAAGAAAATACTTCTTTTCCAAAAATATGAAACTACATCTGCAAATGAAGGAACAGTTTTTTCTGAGTTTGCCTCTAATAACAACACTGGTACATTCGATAAAGTTAAGTCAAACTTTATCAATGATGAGAACTTTGATAAAAAAGATAACTACGAAAAAACTACTATCGTTATAGATCGCACGAAGTACTTTGCTACTGGTATACTGGCAATATATACACTTGTTTTCGCAGCACTATACGTTATGAGACAAGTGGTTAGAAAGGATTAGATATGGAGCAAAATAATTTAGTTTTTGAAGTAGAAGGTGCTATTTACGAACTTGTCTACAATTTTAAAGACGCCTTCCAAAAAGAAACGTTTGAAGAGAAATTAGTAGACGTTTTAAAAAATAAACCCTATATTGTCGGAGATATTTCTCATGAAAAACTACGACTTACCGGATTTATTTTAACAAAGGATAACAATAATCCTAAGAACATAAACAACCTTGAAGATTACATTCTAGAATACTGTAATTTTGGAGCGCCGTTCTTCGTAGTAAAAAAACGAAATTCATAAAAGAAATACCTAAGATGAGATTATCCTCATCCTAGGTATTTTTCTATATAAACTTGGCACATACAGCTTCTGGAACAGTAATCTCTGAATCAACAACTGTTAACTGTCCTGTTATTTCATCTACTCGATATACAGTAATCGTTCCACTATTTTCATTCGTTGCTAACGCAAATTTATTATCTTTTGATAAATCAAAATCTCTAGGACCTTTACCAAAAGTACTAATAGTTTGAATTTGTTTTAATCCATCTTTAGTATTTTCAAAAACAACTATCGCATCTTGTCCTCTGTTAGAAACATATACATACTTATTGTCATTTGAAATTTTTATCGCACTACCTTTGTTTTCCATCTTAAAGTCTTCTGGTAATGTAGGATAATATGTTGGATTAGCTAAATTCCCCTCTCCATCATAATCAAATGCAATAATTTCACTAGTAAGTTCCGTCATTACAAAAGCTTGTTTTTCATCACTACTAAATACTATGTGACGAACACCACTGCCATCTTTAACTTTAATAGTAGCTACTTTTTCTAAAACTCCTTCATTAAGTTTATACGATGTAATTTCATCAGTTCCTAAATCGCATGAAAATACATATTTTTCACTTGGAGTAAAGCCAGAGAAATGCACATGAGGTTTTTCTTGTCTTTCATGTACCCCACTTCCTTCATGGTGATCTGTTGATAGAAGTTTGACTAATTTACCATCTTCAACAGTGTAACTATCAATTGTACCTAAATGATAGTTGGCTGATAATAATATATTTTTTTCTGAGTTTAACTCAACATAACAAGGGGGATTTCCTTCTTGAGCTACTGATGTTAATTCTTTCAAGTTACCATTCTCTTCAACCTCAAAGCTAGAAACAGCTCCTTTTCCATCTACTCTAGATACACTATATAAATACTTGTTATCATTAGACAGTGCTAAATACGTTGGATTATCAACCTTCGCTGTATTTCTAACTTCTAACACTTTCCCTTCTTCTGATAAGTCTATTAAGTATATCCCTTCACTATCTTGTTTTGTATATGTTCCAATATATGCTCTTACCATTATTTTTCCTCCTACTTTCTATATAATAATTATAACATTTTCCAAAAAATTTTTATAAAATTTTCTCTCACCTATAATTCGTATAAACCAAAATTATCATTTTTTTTGAAAACTAAAAATCCTTTTTTACGAATTTTTCATCATTTACATAAAGTTAAAATTCGTTTTTTGTTGTTTTTTTGTCAAAAAATCAATTTTTCGAAGAAAAAAACTCTAAAAATTCTAACATTTAAGATTTTACATATCTCAAACTTCTTGTTATAATAGACTATATTAATAAAAGTATATTTTAGGAGGAAAACCGTGAAACACGAATTTATATTAGTTCTTGACTTTGGTAGTCAATATAACCAACTTATCACTCGCCGTGTACGTGAACTTGGTGTATATTCTGAACTACATGACAATGAAATTTCTATTGAAGAAATCAAAAAAATGAACCCTAAAGGAATCATCCTTTCAGGTGGACCAAACTCAGTTTACGAAGAAAACTCTCTTACTATTGATGATGAAATCTTCAACCTAGGTATTCCTGTACTAGGAATTTGTTATGGAATGCAACTTATGCAACACAAACTAGGAGGAAAAGTAGAATCTGCAACAAGTAGAGAATACGGAGCTCACAATGTTGATGTAACTCCAGGAGCTAAACTATTCGAAGGCACTCCTGCTTCTCAACAAGTATTAATGAGTCACTCTGATAAAGTAGTTGAGCTAGCTGAAGGATTCAAAGTTGTCGCAACAAGCGATAACTGCCCTATCGCAGCAGCTGAAAATGTAGAGAAAAACTTCTACTGCTTCCAATTCCACCCAGAAGTACGTCACTCTGAATACGGTTATGATTTAATTAGAAACTTCATCCGTAACGTGTGTAACTGTACTGGCGATTGGACAATCCAAAACTTCATCGATGAGAAAATCGAAGAAATTCGTGCAGAAGTTGGAGATCAAAAAGTTCTTTGTGCATTATCTGGTGGTGTAGATTCATCAGTTGTTGCTGCTCTATTAGATAAAGCAATCGGAGATCAACTTATCTGTATGTTCATCGACCACGGTTTACTTCGTAAAGGTGAAGCTGAAGCTGTAATGAACACATTCAGTAAAGAAATCGAAGGTGGATTCAACATGAATCTTATCAAAGTCGATGCTAAAGACAGATTCTTAGGAAAACTTAAAGGTGTAAGTGATCCAGAACAAAAACGTAAAATCATCGGAAATGAATTCGTTTATGTATTTGATGAAGAGTGTGCTAAACTACATGACGTACCATTCTTAGCTCAAGGTACTCTTTACACTGACGTTATTGAATCAGGAACTAAAAACGCTCAAACAATTAAATCTCACCACAACGTAGGTGGATTACCAGAAGATATGCGTTTTTCTCTAATCGAACCACTAAACACTCTATTCAAAGATGAAGTTCGTGCATTAGGAGAAGCTCTTGGTCTTCCTCACGAAATCGTTTGGCGCCAACCATTCCCAGGACCTGGACTTGGTATTCGTGTTCTTGGAGAAGTAACAGAAGAAAAACTTCAAATTGTACGTGACAGTGACTTCATCTTACGTGATGTTATCGCTAAACGTGGATTAGAAAGTGAAATCTGGCAATACTTCACATGTCTTCCAGACATTCGTTCAGTAGGAGTTATGGGAGATGTGCGTACATATGACTACACAGTTGCAGTTCGTGCCGTAACAAGTATCGACGGTATGACAGCAAGCTGGGCTCACATTCCATTTGAGGTTCTAGAAGAAATCTCAGCTCGTATCGTAAATGAAGTTGCTCACGTTAACCGCGTAGTCTACGACATTACTAGTAAGCCTCCAGCAACTATTGAGTGGGAATAATTAATAAACTTGAATTTGAAATTCTACTTGAAGATAAAGTCAATCATTTTGGATTATCAGCAAAAGATGAAGCTAAAAAGAGTCTTAAATTTACGAAAATAGAAGTTAAAACTTAACACATACTTTAATCAGTAGATTAAGGTGGCATATATCTAATTTATCTAAAATTAAGATTTAAAAAATTCACATAAATAATTAAAGCTTCATAAAATTGGGAGGTATACTATATTGAACAAAAATAAAGTCTTCAATACCATCCAAGAAGACATTGGACAAATTGAAAAACAATTAAATAATAGGAATGGTTCTGGTGAATTATGGAGTAATTTAGAAACAAAATATTCCATACTTTTACCAGATATTATCAAACACATTAAAGTAGGCGGCAAAATAGGCACTATTGGCCTAGAATTTGATTTTAGGCCTGAATTAAAAAAGTTAAAAACCGCTTTATTAACCTGGATTTCAATAAATGAAGATGAATTAGAGATGGATGGCACCTATATTCATAATAAGGCAAAAGACTCTATTCATAATATTCCTAGGGCTACTGAAAAAGAGTTACACAATTTAATTATTGAATCTAAAATATATATCAGTAAAGAAGATTATAATCAAAAGAAGATTGGCCTTGAGAAGATATGGGATGCTTTTGAACGACTAAAAACTATTAAGGGCATTGATAAAAAAGTTTCTATTAATACCATTATTGCTCATATTACAAATGGTGATAAAGAAATTTCTCAAATGCTCGATAACGAATTTAGAGAGTTAACAAAAATTGGCAATTCCTATTCAATAAGACACTCAGAAATCACTCAGAAAAAATTACCTAACAGTCAATTCATAGAATACTTATATTTTAGAATGTTATCTTTAATATCATGTATACTAAATTTAATATAAGTTAACTTTACTCTATACCAAATATTTCTATAAAATGTGGCTCTGGGCATGAGAAAATAACGATATAAAATGCTAAGCAGTTTTAAGCTGCTTGACATTTTTACTGGCTGTATAATAAATCCGGGGCATGGGAAAAATCATGCTCCGGATCTATTATACAGCCTTATTTTATAAGTTCTTACCTTTTAACTAATTTATTTTTAGTTACTTTTTTACTTTTTATAGTAGTTAGCTTTGGGATATATGGCGGATATAATTTACGCCCAAGGGATATTTGAAAAATAACTAAAATTCCACTAACTATAAAGTAAATCCCTATTGCTGCTATACTCGTATAGGTAATAAAAGTTAACATTATCGGTGTTATCCACACCATATTTTTTGACATATTCTGCATACGCTCTGCTTCGGGATTAGTTTGCGCCATAGGATTGGCTTGCATCATACTTTGAGAAATTTTTCCAACTACCATATAAACAATAAAAACAAGTATTAAAATAATATAGGATTTTTCTCCAAGAGAAATAGATAAAAAACTTGAATTTAAGATATCTTTTGAATATATTGGATTTTGTAAAGTAAAATATAATCCTGTAACAAATGGTGCTTGAATTAAAATAGGTATTAAATTCCCGAAAATTGCTGGAGAACAATCATACTTCTTATAGATTTTGAAAATCTCTCTCTGTAGTTCTGCTTGTTCCATTCTTATTTTCATTCGCTCATCATTACTAAACACCCTTTTTTCACTTTCTCTAAGCTGTTTTATCTTTTCTTGAACAATATCCAACTCGGGTTTTGCACGCTCCATATTCATAGATGATATACGTTGCTTCTTATAATTTTTAAGCATAAAAGGTAAGATAATCCCCTTTACAATAAGAGTAATAATAATAATTGAAATTCCCCAAACTCCAATATAATTATTTATATACGCTAAAAATACATCCATATTTTTAGTGAAAGTATTATAAAAAAAACCATCACTGTCCTGAGCAGAACATCCAAATAGCATTGTGGTTAAAGTTAATATATATGCATATAAAAGATACTTCTTCATAATTTTAATCTCCGTATATTTGTGTGTCCCATATATAATATCATATTTTTAATAAAAAAACAAAAAAACATAAAGAATTTAAGATAACTTATTGGCTTAAAAAAGTAAAGGGCAAGAGTATTTTTTCGTAACCTTAAAAATCTTCCTTGCTAATCCTTTACTTTTTTATTTTTTGCTCTGCACCAGAAAGAATTATTTTGTATTATCATAATTTCATGATATAATTACTCCGCTACTTTTCACTAAACTCGCAACAGAGGGAGGTGGGTTTATGTTTAATTGGTTTGATTTTACACTTTCTATCACGGCAAGTATAGCTGCTTATTATATTTGCAAATGGCTAGATAGAATTTTTAGAAAGTAACTAGCCTTGAGATAAAAAAAGACAGGAATGGTACTCCTGTCTTTTTTGTTTATGTTTAATTTGTTTGATTTGCTTATACATCAATTTTAAACTAATACTTTCTTTTTGTCAATTCCATTATCTAGATTACAAAAAATAATTTTTCACATCGACATCTTTTCAAAAACATCCATATTTTCTAAATAATACTTTTTTGATTTATCGTAACTTCATTATACAGGAATTTACTCTTCTTTTTTTATCCCACATCTATTGTGTTACTAAAAGAATTACAACCATTAAATATCCTCTTATATTCTACGAATATAAAAAATATGCTATAATAAAAATATTAAAGCGAGAGTGTAATAACTCAGTAATGTCTTAATATCTTAGTTGAAAACATAACTTACTAATACGATCTCAAAAGAATTAGTATCTTTCCTTAATATCATAAAGATACATATTCTATTGAGATAGATAAAAATACTATCCCATTTATTTTTATAAAAATTTGATTGTAGTTAGATAATTAGAAAAAATTTAACTATATATAATATCAAACAAGACTATAAAAGTTATTTATAGTTTACTTAAGAAAATATTTAATTAAAATATTAAATAAAATGAGAAAATTAAACAGTATAAAGGTATTGATGATATACTTATTGTTGTGAATAAAGGAGTGGTTGAAATGCTTGGATTGCTATTAGATAATATTGCATCACTTGGAACTGCTGAAGCCCAAAAACTTTTGATTTCAGCTGGTAATAGTGCACTGAAAAATTATAAAGACGCCCTCACATGGAAAAAAACAATTGTAGAGACAGGCGAATTTTTCATTAAAAATGAGAATGACCAAAGTTTGTTTTTTGATGACTTGAAGATAGTACTATCAGAAGAAAACTTATCAAAGATTGCAGAGGATTTAAATACTGAAGATGGTTACGATTTACAGCATAAACTATATACATCTTTTATGCAGCTTATGTATAAGTACGAAATTCCACACGAAATTGCTGAATCTTATACTAACAAAATTATGTACACGGTACTAGAGCAGTTAAGATATATAAACCCTCAGAAATATGAACATTATTTTCTTAACGACTGGAGAGCAGAGCAGAAAAAACTTTTTTCAGAGTTGACGAATCGCATTGACAAGATGTCAAGGGAACTTGTAATTTATAATCGTGAGCAAATTAAAATCTCATCTTCGGGAAAGATGGATATTGATCTTAGAAAAAGTACAGCTTACCCCTCTATTGGAATTGAATTTTTCATTATCGACGATGAGCATTTCCAAAATAAATTTGTGAATTTAAGATATAACGAATTAGTATTCATAAGCGGTCGCAACAAAGAAGAAACTATTTTTTGTATTCTTAATGAATTATGGAGACTTAATGATAGACGACCTATCTATATAGTGAAAAATTTGGAATCGTGGAAAAAACTTCAATCAACAGGGACTAAAGGGAATATTTATATTCCTTCGTTTTATGCTGACGAGATAGCAGTAATTGAAAACAATACTAATATTTTCGTAATGGATGAAAATACTCCAGTATTTGGTAAAAGTGTTTTGAAGTTACGCCCAAGGACGCGTGATACATTATTAAAATGCTTACACACCGCAGGGTTAGAATCTAGCAAAGCCTATTCTTTATTATCTGATACAAATGGATTATATAGCCAAATGAAAAAGCAGATGTTTAAAGGAGAATATTTAAAAAAACCTACTTGGATAACTGGAATAAGTGAAAAAGCAAAAAAAACATGTCTTCTTATTGGAAGTTGGGAGGAAACTGACGGTGATAAGTTAATTATAGAATCTCTATATGAGGATTCATATGATAAGTTTATTGAGGAAGTTCTTCCATATGCAAAAGGAGAAGATCCTTTGCTATACAGAGTTAAGCTTAATGGTAGTCTATCATACTATTTAGCAAGTATTGAAAATATATGGGATTATCTCAATGTATTAACTAACGAAAAAATTTGGAAATCATTTATTACTGTGTTTCTTGAAGTTATTAATGAATCTGAAAATTTATTTACTTATGATGGTAATGAAAGACTTCTTGCACAGTTTAAAGGTGAAAGATTGTTTTGGTCAAAAACAATACGAAAAGGAATGTTAAAAACATTACTTATTAAAGCTATAGACGATGGTGATAAAGAAACTCAATTATACCTTAACAAATTAGTTGAGAATATTTTAAAGTATGTTAAAACGGAAAAACAATGGATTTATATATCAAAATTCTGGACCGAACTCTGTGAGATTTCTCCTGTAGCTGTAATAGATAAAATTGAACATGAATGGGAGGAAAATACAGGATTGTTTTCTCTTTTTCAAAACCAATCAAATGACTTTCCTTTTAATAGAAATCATTATATAGATATCCTATGGGGGATTGAACAGTTCATTACTCAAAAAGAATTCTTTTGGACATCCTTTAAATGGCTCCTTAAATTAGATTCACAACAGTTTGACTATAAATCTAATTCTCCTAAAGACACCATTTCAAAGATATTTTGTATATGGATGAATTTTTCTCCTTTACAGACTGCAAAAGAAAAAATTAAAGCCGCCGAAATAGCCTTCAAAATTAATTATGATAATACGTGGGAATACTTATTTTCAGCAATTGATTACAATGGAAAAGGTATATTCGGTGAATTATCAACACCAAAATATCGTGAACATTATAACTCACAATCCACAACAATAGCTGAAATGAAAAATACACAATTAGGATATTTTAACTTACTAATGAACCACATGGATTTCTCAGTAAATCGTTGGAAAAAGATACTTAAATTATCAAGTGAATTACCAGGTGAACTCCGAAGAAAGTCTTTCGAACAGCTTTTCTACGAACTAAGTCAAATGTCTGATGAAGAAGTAATGCTAATTAAAAATAAGATTCGTCATCTCATTTTTACACATAGATATTTCGCATCTTCTCACTGGGCAATGTCTGAAGAAAATCTTATTGAGTACGACAACCTTCTTAATAAGATACATATTAATACATCAGAGTATGAATATGGTTATTTATTTAAAAATAATTATGATTTCCCGCTACTACATCCTGAACCATATGATAGAAATGGAGCACGCGTTAAAAACGAGAATGCTAAAGAAAACCTAATAAAAGAAAAAATCTTAGAATTTCAATCTATTAATTATGATTTATCAATATTAGCTAAAATATACGCTAATGAATCATATTCATCTTTAGGTACCTATTTAGCAAAATATTGGAATGATGGAACGTGGGATTATGCAACATTCAGATGTTTATTAAAAGCACAACCATCAGGTCAGATTGCGTGCGATTATTTGAGAGAATTCAATGATATAAAATGTATACCATATAGCTCAATCATTGAAGATTTAATAAGTAGTGATTACTCATTAGAAACATTAGCAAGTGTATATAGAATTGAAGCTTCTAGAACAAAAAATATTCCATTAGTAGCTATGGCTTCAGAATCAATTAAGAAAGAGTTTTGGAAAAAATACATTCATTGTGAAGAATGTAATGATTCATGGCTTCTAGCTGAATGTAAGAAATATGCTACTTTAGATATGTATTTAAATCAAATTCATCAAATGCACTATAGAAAACCTTTAGCCGCAGAAAAAATATTTGATTGCTTTAATGAAATTGAGAAAATACCCTGTTTTGAAATTAATCAGATGACAAGTTATTATGCTGAACAGTTAATTAGTGTAATTCAAACTGCATATATTAATGATTTAGAAAAATGCAAGCGAATATCCCAGATTGAAGTATTTTTTATGAATTTATTAACCTGGGACCAAATGAAGTGTTTTCATCAAATGATTAAACAGTCTCCGGAAATATTAGCTCAACTAGTTGCTGCGATATTTAAAAAGGATCATAATTCTACGGATAATTTATTTGAAGAGAAAAAATATATCCATAATATGCATTTAATCTATTATAAGGCCCATTTTTGTCCTGCAGAACTTGATGGAAAAGTAGATGAAAATAATCTAGAAGCGTGGATAAAAACATATAGAGAATTATTAATCGAGAACGATCAAGAAAGCTTGTTTACATCAACGCTCGGCAGAGTATTCTCTTTTTCTCCGGTGGATGATGATGGACATGAACCATGTAAGGCAGTAAGAAATATGATTGAAAAATACGGTGATGATAAAATGATTAATAGTTATCAAATTTCTGTGTTCAACAGACGTGGTGTTTTTAACGCTTCGGCAGGAAAAGAAGAATTAAGGATAGCCGAAGAATTTAAAAAAAATGCTGAATATTTAGAACCAAATTATCCAAAGACTGCAAAAATCTTCTATAAATTGTTTGAAAGTTACAATGATCTATCCATACAAGAAAGGGTCTATGCAGAAAACTATTTGTAGTAGTGGTATATATTCTAGATAGGTTCGAAAATAAAAGGGAAACTTGGTATATGTGTTGTTAAAGAAAAAAATAGAAGCTAGTATATTCACCAAGAAACTTGATATAGTTTACTTTTGAAAACTAAATACAGGAAAAATACAAATTTATACCCTGCCATTTCCCCTGCCGATATAGAAAATAAAGTAGACACTCCCTATGATATCAACTACTCATGATAGATTCTTCCTCTATTGAGTGGGAATAATTAACAAGAGTAATTTAAGTCAAGAAACCTTATTTAAACAGCATTTTAAAAGTTATATATAGACTTAAAATAACATAAAACACTTTGGATTGTCTCCAAAGTGTCTCCAAAACCTCACCGTAAAATTCGGTGAGGTTTGTTTTATAAAAAAAGATATATTGCATAAAACTAATTATTCCTCTTTGAGATAACTTCTAAATCACTTGACCATAACTCTTCTATATTTGTACTATATTTAGAAAATAAATCTTCTTTCTTTTTTCCATCTTCTTTTCTTATCATTACTTTTATTTCTTTAAGATTCACCTTTTCTAAAGCACACTCTATCATTTCTTTAATCTTTTCTGATGAATAATGTTGTTCAGATTTTCTACTTTGAAGAACAGTCTTTAAGAAGTGTCGCATCTGACAGGAATATTTCACATCCGGCTTTGATGAAGAAGAGGGATAAGATTTTGAAGAAGCTTAAAGAGATTATTGGAGAATAATGTGTAGTAAGAGGGTGGCTTGGTAGCTGCCCTCTTTTTTGACACTAAGCTAAGATTGTGATGAGAATATTAATGGAGAAATATGGAAATAAATATTATAATATTAATGGAGAAATATGGAAATAAATATTATAATATTAAAAAGGAGAATTAAACTAAATGGTTAGATGGAATGAATTGATTCCCGAAGATGTTGGTAAAAAGTTAACTGCTTTAGATGTTGACGGGATTAAATGGAAAAACAACTTAAACGCTTTGATCGAGGGCATTGGAAAAGAGTGGGAAATTTCTTTAGAGGGAGTTATTGAAGGAGGGTCAGAAGCTTTTGTAGTAAGGTGTACTTCAATCAATGGGAAAAAATGTATATTGAAGATATTTATTCCTCAATTAGAAGGAAATTCAGTATTTGTCCAGCAGGTAGAAGCCTATAAAATCGCAAATGGATATGGATATGCAAAACTTATTAAATATGATATCGAAAAAAAGGCTATGCTGTTAGAGTGCTTAGGATTATCTATGTACGAGTTAACCTATTCGCCAGAAGAGCAAATAAAGACTATCTGCTCTTTGTTAAAGGAAACATGGATTACTATAGATGAAAATTATTGTCTAAAGCCCATGAAAGAATTAATTCAGTGGTTTAGGAAGTTTATAATTAACTCTTGGGAAAAAACTGGGAAACCTTGCGATAAAAAAGTTATTGAGCGAGCTATGTTATACTTGGAGTCGAGATTAATAAGTGTTAATTTATATGAACCGGTTTTGGTTCATGGAGATCCACACCCAGGTAATATTTTACAAACGCTCAACGATGACCCAGTATCGTTTAAATTTATTGATCCTGATGGAATAATTGGAGAGCCAGGATATGACCTTGGCGTACTCATGAGAGAGTGGATAGATGAATTTGAAGACTTCCCAATAGAAAAAGCGAAGGAGCGTATCTCATTATTATTTAAAGAAACAGGAATAGATATTCAGAGTATATGGGAATGGGGGTTCATTCAATTGGTATCCACAGGATTGTTTTTGAAATTAATAGAGGGAACAGGTTTAGGAGATAGAATGTTAACTATTTCTTCAGAATGGTTAAGCATACAAAACATAAAACAGTAACTAACTCTTGTAAATAAAAACTATAGAAATATAATGATTATTTTTGGTTTTTGGACAGCTTTTGAGGCTGTCTTTTTTTTCTTCATATTTCAAATTCGAAGAGTTTTTTTATTTTTAGGTTACCAACCATGGTCTTATTTCAGGTTTATAGGTGAGGGGCATTATGTCTCTTTCATTCCTAAAACAGGAATGCTAAAAAACAACCTCCTACATCAGATGATTAGGAGATGAACCTTGACAACTGAATAGACCACGGCGGACTTTAATCGTTAGTGAGCGAGATAATTCCTACGCAAAGACCTTCTTGCTGAGGAAGGCTATCTTTTTATTTATGAGATAGTCGGACTTGGTTTAAATGAATACCAAGCATTTGAGGATAGAAAGAAGCGAGCGAGAAATAGGAAGTCTTAGAGTAAAGGTAGGAACTTTATGAGCATTGATACTAACGAGGATAATGATACTTCCTTGAAAACAAATACTTATTGAAAAATATTTCATGGAGAGAATTTTTTATTGAGGATATCTGTGAGATTAAATCTGGAAAAGATATTTATGAAAGAGAACGTATTAGTGGTAATACTCCATATGTTACTGCTACCGCTACTAATAATGGTATCGGTTACTTTATTTCTAATACGAATACTACACTACAAGAAAAATGTATATCGGTTAATCGTAACGGTTCGGTCGGATATGCATTTTATCATTCGTACCCCGCACTTTTCGGAAATGATACGAGGAAATTAATTCCAAAATACAACAATGACCACGTAGCTAAATTCATCTCGTTTATGATTTCTAGTCAAAAAGAAAAATATAGCTATGGTTATAAAATGGGAATAATTAACAAGAGTAATTTAAGTCAAGAAACCTTGCTATAACTGACTTTTAGAAATTATATATAGGTTAAAAACAAGTTAAAACACTTTGGATTGTCTCCAAAGTGTTTCCAAAAAGACTCTATCAAAAATTATTGATGGGGTCTTTTTATTAAAATCTTTGATTTCTTACCTTATCTACACTAAAATATAAATATAAAAATAGATAATCGAGAATAATACATTCAACAACAAATTTTATTAAAATAGCAACATTTCAATTTCTTGTGACTTCTTGAATGATACCTATTAGCCGTGTTATAATTAAATGGAATTATAATTTTAAGAGGAAAATAATATGGATTTAATAATTAAAAAAATAATAGACAAGAAAGAAAAAGAAATAATATCAAAAGAGGTCCTTTACGACCTTCCTGAATGGTTTGGTCTACCTGAAAGTACAGAAGAGTATATTAAAGATTCACAAGATAAACCGTTTTTGGCTTGCTATTCAGATAATGAAGTTGCAGGTTTTATCGTATTAAATGCAACAAGTAAGGATACTGCAGATATTTTTGTAATGGGCATAAAGAAAAAATTTCATAGAATGGGAATTGGAACAAAACTAAATACAGAATTCGAAAATATGGCAAAAGGTCTTGGATATTCCTACTCACAGGTGAAAACTGTAAAAATGGGACACTACAAAGAATATGATATTACTAATGAATTCTATATCGCAATGGGTTATAAAGAATTAGAATGTTTCCCTACCTTATGGGACGAATGGAATCCATGTCAAATATATATTAAATATTTAGGAAAATAATACTTCAATAATGCTTTACTTATAAATAAAATATTTTAGTATCTAAAAGCTCGATGAGTAAAAATAAAAGTAGTATATTCACCAAGAAACTTGATATAGTTTACTTTTAAAAACTAAATACAAGATAAATACAAATTTATATCCTACCATTTTCCCCGCCAATAATTTTCGGTGGGGTCTTTTTATTAAAATCTTTGATTTCTTTCTTCATATATGGTAAGATATGGAGGAAATACCGTTTACACTGACTTTACTAATAATTTCTTAACTCACTACATTCGTAGAAATTATAGTAGTCGTAGTATAAATTATTCGTAATATTTTTCTTCAGTCTTTGACTTTGAAAAATAAACGACTAACTTAAAAGACGGTGGCTCGAATATGTAATTATTAAATAACTATCTTACCCAAAGCCAAAGTGTAAAGATGGTTATTTTTTATTGTCTTTTTTTAACGCTACAATACATGCATTAACTACTGAAACAATCAATAGATTTATTCCAATAATCGTCTGTATAATTTCATAAGCTGACAAAATCATTGCAATTAAATTCCGTTTATGCTAAAATAAAAGCATAAAAGAGAGAGCCGTTTTAAAGACGGTGGCTCTGGTTAAGTAATTTTTATAACCATCTTATCTCGCCAAAGTATAAAGATGGTTATTTTTTATTGTCTTTTTTCAATGCTACAATACATGCACTAACTACTGAAACTATCAATAGATTTATTCCAATAATCGTCTGTACAATTTCGTAAGCTGACAACTTGCTACTCCTTTCGTCAAGATTTTAGTGTATGCGAGCATAGCACCATCCCCTTTCTTATTGAAGTAGCCACCATCTTTATCGGGAACTAATGTCCCCTAACTTCTCTCTCCAGTTTTGATTATATCAAATTAAACTATCATAATCAACTATTTATAAATACTAATATATCAACACTTTTTACTAAATAATTATACTTTTTATACCCTGCCATTTCCCCTGCCAATATAAAAAATAAAATCGATACTTCCTATGATACCAACCACTCAGGACAGATTCTTCCCCTATTGAATGGGAATAATGCGGTGTAACTTAGAATTATTAGGAGTATAACGACGACATAATTCTTAGATACAGCGTATGCAACAAGAACTTTAATCTTAACGAGCAACGCGAGGAAAAGATTATTAGTTCTAACTGCTAACATAGTGAGATATATAAAACCCCTAATTTATAAGGGGTTTTATTTTAGTTATAACTAAAAAGGTAACTTAACCTAAGAAACCCTATTTTAATAGTATTTATAAAGTTATATATAGACTAAAAACAATAAATAACACTTTGGATTGTCTCCAAAGTGACCCCAAAAGCCCACCGAAATTGTCGGTGGGCTTTTCTATAAATAATCTACAAATTAAATATACTTAATGATTTTATTTATAAAGGATCTTTAAAAAACTCGACTGTAATCTTAAAAATTCGTTGTATATAAACACTAAACATTTTTTATGAACGTTTTCTTTGACTTTGAACATTTATTGATATACAGTAATAGTAGATAGATATTTACTTATTATGTCTAATTCTAACGACTAAGATAATAAATGTCTAAATAAACGGGAAAGGAGTAAAAATATGATTTGGTCAATTATTGTAGGAGGGTTTATAGGTTTTATTGCAGGAGGGATTACTAAAAAAGGTGGAGCAATGGGTATCATTGCAAACATCATTGCAGGATTAGTAGGTTCTTCTGTGGGACAAGCACTATTTGGTTCATGGGGACCTAAGTTAGCTGGAATGGCATTAGTTCCTTCTATCCTAGGTGCAGTTATTGTTATTGCTGTTGTATCATTCTTTTTTGGTAAAAAAGAATAAATAGCCTTTTCAAAAATAGTACGATTTAAAATTAATTAAATAGGTTGTTTTAGTATATCACTAATCATACTAATTACCGTTTTTTTAAACTACTATTTTTATGTGAAAGGAGGTATTTTACATGGTGCTAACGCCAGATTCTAGTATATCGGCAGGAAAAAATAAACATTTATCTAAAGTTGATGAAAAATAATCAGATGAAGAAATCAAAGAAATTGCCGATGAAGCGAGAGAAGCAGTAAAAAATGCTATAGAAGAAGTAAAAGAAATATTTGGTTATAACGAAGAATAACTTTTATAACAGGAGGTATTATTATGTCAATAGAAGAAAAATTAGATCAAGCTAAAGGATTAGTCAAAGAAGGTGTAGGAAAATTAACTGGTGATGAAAAACTAGAAAAAGAAGGAACTACAGAAAAAGTTGCTTCAAAAGTTAAAGAAGTTGTTGTAGATGCTAAGGATGCTCTAGAAGGAGCTATCGAAGGCGTTAAAAATGTAGTTAAAAAAGACGAAGAATAATTCTTAAAATAATTTATTTACCTTCACAACTTAAAATAAGCCCTATTTATCGTATAACTATAAAAAACGTTATATAGAATATAGGGCTTATTTATTTTTCACATTACCAAAAAGATAAGAAGAACATATATTAATAAAATTGATTCCCTTAACAAATGACACCATGTCACATGGAGGAAAAAATTCCTAAAGAAGTTTTTTATAATCTCACAAAGGAAAAACAAGAAAAAATAATTTTTGTATTTAAAGAAGCGTTCGAAGCCAAGCCATTTCAAAAGGTAAACGTTAAAGAAATAGTTGAAAAAGCAGGAATAGCTAGAAGTAGCTTTTATCAATATTTTAAAAACTTGGAAGATGCCTATTTTACAATTCTTAATAAAGAAACTGTTGATATTCATAAATTATTTATGAAAATGTTTTTGTTGAAAAATAGAAATTTGTCCGAGGCTTTAATTGCTTACGGTCATAAAATCGCAGATATACTATTCGACGAGAACACCTATATGATTTATAAAAATCGATATTTATATTAGAATGAAGATTTAAATAATAGTTGGGAAGCATCTCATAAAAATCAAGAAGAGCTATTTAAAGGTATGAGCGATAAAGGCTTAATGGATTTAGAAAAAATACATTTTGTAAAATCAATTATTCATAGTCTTATACAGAGGCTTTTTAGAGAAAGTTGGAGCAAGGAAGAATTTATAGAAAAATATATTAAACATTTAAGTTGGATTGAGAAAGGAGTTACTTATGGGAATTGTTGAAAGTTTATTTAATCTTACATATTTAAGTATAGTTTTATCACTAGGTATAAGACTATTGTTGGAAAAATCTAAAGAAGCTAAACTCTTTGTTATTATGGCTATAATCTTAGGTGTAGGCTATTCGTTTCATCTGTTACCGAGAATTATCTCACATTTGAGTTATAACGGCTTTGAAATCAATGCCTCTGCTCTTTCATGGGGTAAACTCGTCACAAGTATAACAATGACTCTCTTTTATGTTCTTTTCTACCATTATTACAAAAGTCAAAGTGGTGATTGTACCACAGCGAAAAGAAATATCATATATGTTTTAGCATTGATAAGAATAGCTTTAACCGTTCTTCCTCAAAACAACTGGGGAACCATTTCTGAAAATTACATGTTTGGAATATATAGAAATATCCCATTCGCGATAATGGGAGCCTTACTAATCTATTGGTCTTATAAGAAAAAGGACAAACCTGGATTAAAAAATATGAGCATATGTATTTTATTGAGCTTAGCATTTTATATTCCAGTCGTGCTTTGGGTAGACAGCTATCCTATTATAGGTGCTCTTATGATACCAAAAACCTTAGCATATTTAATGATTATTGTCTTTGGATATAGATATTTTGTTAACAAATTTGAAAAGAAAAATATTATTGGTCTATCTTATACATTCTTAGTTATGGGATTAATAGCAGGTGTATTTTATAGAGAATTTACAAAATTTTATAAATATTCAGATAATAATCATCTTTCAAAACTTCATGTGCATGTTTTAGCCCTTGGATTTTTACCAATGATGATTCTTTATCTAGTAGTTAAAGAATATGATGTTAAAAAAAACTTATCACTTAGAAAACCACTATATGTGTTTGTTTCAGGATTCACATTTACTATTGTTAATATAACCTTGTTTTGAATTTTCGAAATAGTTAGTGCAAGCAGACCTATAGTGAATAAAGCTGCTCTTAAAGGACTTTCTGGTCTTGGCCATATTGTTTTAGCTATAGGTATTGTTTGGATGGTTGTAAAAATTTTCCAAAATGAATCAAATATTACTTTAAGAAGTATTAAAGAATAATAATTAGATACCCTAATAATTTAAATAATACTGTAAAATAAGTTTACAAACAATAGTCTTCTATAATCAGCTCATAGGCGGTTATTGTTCTGTCCGCCACTCTTAATTTTTTCGATATTCTATGTATGTATACTCTATTAATAAACCATTGTAAAATATGATATAATATTATTGAAATTAAAGAACAAAAATAAAAATTTGGGGGTAATATTATGAGTTTTGATCTATTTATTTTTGAACGAAGAAAAGACATAAAAACTTCTCTAGATGTATTTAATTACTATGATGAATTTACAAAGTATAAGGAAAATAAAGACTATAATTCTTTACATGGCTGCTCTGATATAATAGTTACTTAAACGAAAAAATGTTCGAAAAATTTCCCCCAATGAATGGAGAATATGCCTTATCTGATGAAATTGCCTATGCATCTGAAGATACAGAGAATCATTTAACAGATTACAGCTTTGGTAAAAATGGAGTATATTGTGCATTTTTATACAATGTGGCAACTGAAGTATTAAAATTTTTAAAAAACACTGCCGAACAATATGGTATGGGAGTTTATAATCTAGCTACTGGTGAGATTTTTTGTAAAAATCTTGACATATTAAAATATAGTACCGAAAGTATAGGAGATACTTTATAAGATTGGAAGACTATTGAAAATTCTATTGCTACTCTTGATAAACCAGAAAGAGGTATAATAAAAGATCAATTTACCTTTATTACCATCTGGTTTGAAAATGATAACACAGCCTTAGAAAGTAATTACATTCAATGCACACCAAATTATGTGCCAAATGGTCTTTTTGCCCGTCTATTCAATAAAGATGCATCCAATAACATTTCTAGCTACTTTTTTGAAATAGCAAAAGATGATGCACTCTACCAAACACTTGTTCAAGATAAGAACGAATTAGAAATCCTTATAAAAAATTGGTGCATAGAAAGAAAAGAACTCGATATAAACACATACAAAAAAATTTTAGATTTATAAAATAAATCCGGGACATTTACCATGTCCCGGATTTTACTTAAAACGATTTATTACTATTGTAATTAACAAATAGCTATTTCTATTATTTTCTCTAAATCAAAAAAGATTATCGAGCATCTTTAGTACGATATAAGAAAATAGATAATGCTGCAAGTACAAGTCCTAAAAGGCTAGGGAATAATGGAGAATCAGTAGCTCCTGTATTTGGTAATGGTTTCTTAGGTTTTAGATCTTTTGGATCTTTTGGATCTTTTGGATCTACAGGTTTTTCTGGGGTTGGTTTATTATATTTATTTATAAACGTCACATTATCTCCATCTCCTGTTACTTTCGCTTCAAGTTGTCCTTGTCCATTGTCAGTAACTTTTACTTTTACTGTATAAGATTTTGAATCATATGTAACTCCTGCTTCATTTCCTGCTTTTTCTGTTACAGTATATTCATGTTCTCCTACTTCTGTATATGTAATATCTTCGAAAGTAACTGTTCCGTCTGCTTTGTTTTTAGCTGTTCCTACTACTTTAGTTCCTTCTTTTAGCTCAAACTCATATTTGTCTGCTTCTAAAGCTTTACCTTCTAATACTTTTTTAGCTGTAATAGTTGCTTTTGTTTCAGCTGCTTTATATGTATTTGTAATAGTTGGATTATTATCAGTTACTGTTGCTTCAAGTTGTCCTTGTCCATTGTCAGTAACTTTTACTTTTACTGTATAAGATTTTGAATCATATGTAACTCCTGCTTCATTTCCTGCTTTTTCTGTTACAGTATATTCATGTTCTCCTACTTCTGTATATGTAATAT
>NZ_JBSMTL010000014.1:0-40921 GCF_054054385.1 Gemella taiwanensis | reverse complement strand
TTTTCGTCTGGTGGCGATAGCGAAGAGGACACACCTGTACCCATACCGAACACAGAAGTTAAGCTCTTTAGCGTCGAATGTAGTTGGGCTTACGCCCTGTGAGACTAGAACGTTGCCAGGCTTTTGAGGTCTTTAGCTTATGCTTTAGACTTATTATTCCACAGTAGCTCAGTTGGTAGTAGCATCTGACTGTTAATCAGAGGGTCGCAGGTTCGAGTCCTGCCTGTGGAGCCATTTTTTTGGCCCGTTGGTCAAGTGGTTAAGACACCGCCCTTTCACGGCGGTAACACGGGTTCGAATCCCGTACGGGTCACCATTTGAACGGAGGTTTAGCTCAGCTGGGAGAGCACTTGCCTTACAAGCAAGGGGTCAGCGGTTCGATCCCGTTAACCTCCACCATTTTAAATAAGTCGGGAAGATAGCGAAGAGGCTAAACGCGGCGGACTGTAAATCCGCTCCTTAGGGTTCAGTGGTTCGAATCCACTTCTTCCCACCATTCTAATATTGGGATATAGCCAAGCGGTAAGGCAACGGACTTTGACTCCGTCATTCCCCTGGTTCGAATCCAGGTATCCCAGCCATGAGCCATTAGCTCAGTTGGTAGAGCATTTGACTTTTAATCAAAGGGTCGAAGGTTCGAGTCCTTCATGGCTCATTAATTGAATAAAAGGCTAAGTTAATTAGCCTTTTATATTTTTGGCCCGTTGGTCAAGTGGTTAAGACACCGCCCTTTCACGGCGGTAACACGGGTTCGAATCCCGTACGGGTCATCTTAACCAAGTCGTAACATATGTTACGACTTTTTTTATTAACATTATATATAATAATTAAGAGCAATTCTGTATATTAGAACTGCTCTTAATTTTATTATTTTTTCAATTCTTTTGCTGTGAAGCTAAGTGGCAATACTTCTTCAAAAAAGTTGTATACTGCATATGTGTTTTTTGATGTTCCTAGAATTAACTCAAATTCTTCATCTGCAAATTCAGATATAACTTGTCGACATACTCCACAAGGTGGACAGTAGTTTTCTAGGTTACCGTTTGGACCACCTACAACTGCAATTTTTTTGAATTTTGTTACTCCTTCACTAATAGCTTTGAATATTGCAGTCCTTTCTGCACAGTTAGTAGGAGAATAGCTTGCATTTTCTATATTACATCCAGTGTATATTTTTCCATTATCTGCGAGTATTGCTGCACCAACTTTAAAGTTTGAATATGGAACGTACGCAAACTTTGTTGCTTCTATAGCGGCTTCTACTAGAGTTTGATTAATATCTTCATAGAATTCATTTTTTTCTTTTAGTAGTTTCATAACTGAATCGGCTACACCACCTTCAGAGTTTGTTTTTTCAGTGATGAATTTAGCATTATTTTGTAGTTCTTTATTTCCATTTTTCATTGCAATACTATATTCAACTATATCTAGCATTGCTTGATCATTAAGGTTATCACCTATAGCAATAGCATTTTTTAAGTTGATATCATGTATATCAGCGACTATTTTTAATGCCTCACCTTTTGTAGCTTTTTTATCCATAATTTCTACGTTATTAGCTCCTGATGAAGTAACGCTTATATTCTCATTTCCTGAAAGTAGTTCAGTTGCATGTTTTAATTTTTCTAAGTCATTTGATATTCCAATTACTTTAATAGCAGGATTGTCTTCTTGATTTAAGTATAATTCTATATTATCAACTTCGGTAATATGACCTAATGCAAGTCTATTTTTAGCTTCTTGTCTTAAGTGTTGTTCATTTGGTTCTTCACCATTTGCTCGTATTAGATCGATATAACCAGTTATATCCGTCTCTATACTATTTGTATAAATGGTATTTTTTGTATAAAGTTGATAGCTTATTTCTAAACTTTTTAATATTTCAATTGTATAGTATAAATCTTTTAATTTCATTGGAGTAATATTAATTATATTCCCATTCTTATCGTATATTATTCCCCCATTGAAGCTTATAACATCACACTTTATATTTTCATCATTTAATGCAGGTAATGCTTCATAATAGGCTCTTCCGGTAGCTACTACAAATTGAATTCCATTTTTTTGTGCAAATTTTATAAGTTCTACATTTTCATTTGGGATTTTGTGGTCACTATTTAATAAAGTTCCATCCATATCGCTAGCAATTAATTTAATCATGTAATTATAAGAAATACGATTATTTATCGAATTTCATACCCCTTTCTTCAGTGTAATTTGATTATAACATAAGAGGAAGTATATTGTAAGTGTTTGTAATAATATACTTTATTTTGAGTTTAATTTCTATTATAAATTGTATATTTATGATAAGATAGAATGTAACTAGATTGTATGTAGAGAGTGATAAAATATGATAATTAGAGATTTAATTAAAAATAATAATTTAGAAGAGATATTTACTAATGTAAAAATCGGTTTAGAAAAAGAGGGACAACGTATCTTAAACGATGGTACGATTTCAAAAACAGATCATCCAAAAGTATTTGGAGTACGTCATGAAAATCCATATATACAGACAGATTTTGCTGAATCACAAGTTGAACTTATTACAACCCCAGAAAACAGTGAAAAATCTGTACTTAGAGTATTAAATGCAGTTCATGAGGTTACACTTAAAAATATGCCTGCTGATGAATTCATATGGCCATTAAGTATTCCAGCAATTCTACCGGATGAAAAGGATATAAGAGTTGCTCAATTTGAGAATAAATTCGATGTAGAGTATAGGGAGTATTTAGTAAAAAAATATGGAAAATACAAACAAATGGTTTCAGGAATTCACTATAATTTCCAGCTTGATGATAAGTTTATGGAGAAAATTTCAGAAATCACTAAGAAAGATTTAGTTAGTGTAAAAAATGAAATTTATTTGAAATTAGCAAGACAATTTATTAGATATCAATGGATATTAATATACTTATATGGAGCTTCTCCATTAGCTGAAGATAAGTATTTTACTAATGGAATAAAACCGGATCATTATGTGAGAAGTTTACGTACTAGTCGCTATGGTTATGTTAATGATGATGATATTAAAGTATCGTATTGTTCATTAGAAAAATATATTGAAGATATTACAGGTTATGTGAAAAATGGTAATCTAATAGCTGAAAAGGAATTTTACTCTAGCGTTCGCTTTAGAGGAGCTGATACTATCGTTAAGTTTCCTAAAGAAGGTATTAAATATATGGAATTCCGTCTTTTCGATTTAAATCCATTTGCTCCTTTTGGTATTTTAGAAAAAGATATAAGATTTGTTCATTTATTTCTAAAAACATTAGTTTGGTTAGATGAAGTGAATAAAGAAACTTCAGAATCATTAGGTTATGAGTATAGTGAAAATGTCGCATTAACTCATCCATATGAAAATGTTCCTTATGAGGAAGAAGGAATATGGTTATTAAATCAAATGAAAGAACTAGTTAAGGAATTAGGTTTATTTGACAATGATATTAAATTAATCGATGAAAAAATAGAAGAACTACAAACTCCAAAAATTACTCTGGGAGCTAAGTTATTAGCTGAGTATGAAAAAGATAACAATATGTCTAGAGTTGGTATCGAACTTGCTAAAAAATATAAAGAAGAGGCATTAAGAGAATATTATTCATTAAGTGCTTTTGCTAACATGGAACTCTCTACACAGGCGGTAATAGAAGATGCTATAAAAAATGGAATTAAAGTAGATGTAATTGATGAAAATGATCAATTTATTCGTTTAGAAAATAAAGGTCATATTGAATATGTAAAAAATGGAAATATGACGAGTAAAGATAGTTATATCTCTCCATTAATTATGGAAAATAAAGTAGTAACAAAGAAAGTTCTTGCTGAAAAAGGGTTTAGAGTACCTAAAGGATATGAGGTATCTAGTTTAGATGAAGCAATTCAGAAGTTTAATTATATAAAAAATAAACCGATAGTTATAAAACCAAAAAGCACAAATTTTGGCTTAGGTATAACGATATTTAAAAATGGAACAAGTTCGATAGAAAACTATTCAAAAGCTGTTGAATTTGCATTAAAAGAAGATAAAGATATATTAATTGAAGAATTTATAGAAGGAACTGAGTATAGATTTTTCGTAATTGAAGGAAAAACAGAAGCTGTATTATTAAGAGTTCCTGCCAATGTAGTTGGTGATGGAAAACATACAATTAGAGAATTAGTTGAGATAAAAAATTCTAATCCATTAAGAGGAGATGCGAAAAAAACTCCACTGAAAAAAATTGAATTAGGAGAAATTGAAAAACTACAACTAGCTGAACAAGGATTAAATTTTGATTCCATATTATCAGAAAACAAGGTTGCATATCTTAGAGAAAACTCTAATATAAGCACAGGTGGAGATTCTGTAGATATGACAGATGCTGTTCATGAAAGTTACAAAAAATTAGCTATAGAAATTACTGATGCTATGATGGCTAAAGTATGTGGAGTTGACTTGATTATTCCAGATATAACAGAAGAAATAAATGGAGAAAATTATGGTGTTATTGAGGCTAATTTTAATCCTATGATGATGATGCATATTTATCCACATTCAGGTAAGTCAAGAAGATTATCATTAAATGTACTGAAAATGTTATTCCCGGAAAGAAATATTAAATAATACAAGTATAATTGATAAATAGTTAATGAATAAGATAGTATAAATAAATACTATCTTATTTTTATATTATAGAAAAATAGAAAGAATATTATGAAAGATTGAAAATAATATTTTCATATCATTATTTTTTAAATAAAAATTTACATATGGAGTGATTAAAATATAACTTAATTTAACTTACGAAAGCTATATTAATAGTTTTTATACTTGAATAATAAAAAAAAATATGTTTGATATCTTGCTTTATAAAATAGAAATCGATTTCAATATTTGTAAAGTGAGAAACTAAAACATTTACAAAAAAATTAATAAATGATATAATCTATTTGTATGCAAAGGTATACACGTCATAATAAAATAAGTATTATATAAAAGGAGGTACTAAGATGGTAGGAATTATCATCGCGAGTCACGGTGAATTCGCTGCAGGAATTAAACAATCAGGTTCTATGATTTTTGGTGAACAAGAAAAAGTAGAATCAGTTGTATTTATGCCTAGTGAAGGACCAGAAGACTTGCAAAGAAAACTTCAAGAAGCTATTGCTAAAGTAGATTCTGAAGAAATTCTTTTCCTTGTCGATCTTTGGGGTGGAAGTCCATTTAACCAAGCTAACAAGTTATTTGAAGAAGCGCCAGAGAAAAGAGCAATCGTAGCAGGATTAAACTTACCTATGCTTATTGAAGCATATGCTAGTAGATTCACTATGACAACAGCTCACGAGATTGCAAAAGCAATCACACCAACAGCTATTGATGGGGTTAAAGTTCGCCCTGAAGAACTACAACCTAAAGCAGAAGTAGCTGAAACAGCTGCAAATGCGGCTCCTCAAGGTGAAATCCCTGAAGGTACTGTAATTGGAGATGGAAAAATTAAATTTGTTTTAGCACGTTTAGACTCACGACTATTACATGGTCAAGTTGCGACTAACTGGACAAAAGCAACTCAACCAAACAGAATTATCGTAGTTTCAGATAATGTAGCAAAAGATGAACTACGTAAAAAACTTATTGAGCAAGCTGCTCCTCCAGGAGTTCGTGCTCATGTAATTCCACTTGATAAACTTGTTCAAGTGTATAATGATCCACGTTTTGGTGATACAAAAGCATTATTATTATTTGAAACACCTCAAGAGGTACTTTCAGTTATTGAAAAAGGTGTAGAAATTCCGGAACTTAACGTAGGTTCTATGGCACACTCTGCAGGTAAAGTTCAAATTAACAATGTATTATCAGTAGATCAAAACGATGTTGATACTTTCAAAAAGCTTAATGAATTAGGTGTTAAATTTGATGTTCGTAAAGTATCTAATGATTCACGTTCAGACTTATTTAAACTTATTGAAGCAAAAGCTAGTGAAGGTTTAAAATTATAATTAAATAGTATTTATATTAGGAGGACACTATGGAATTTAGTATTCTAGCAATTATTTTAGTCCTTGTTGTTGCATTTTTAGCAGGTATGGAAAGTATTTTGGACCAATTCCAATTCCACCAACCAATTATTGCTTGTTCATTAATCGGTTTAGCAACAGGACATTTATCAGAAGGTATTATTTTAGGTGGTGCCCTACAATTATTAGCACTTGGATGGGCTAATATTGGGGCTGCAGTTGCTCCTGACGCAGCATTAGCATCAGTAGCATCAGCTATTATTTTCATTAAAGCAGGTGACTTCTCTGACAACGGTCGTAACATTGCGATTGCAACAGCTGTTACACTAGGTACAGTAGGATTAGTTTTAACTATGTTTGTTCGTACATTATCAGTTGTTATCGTGCACAGAGCAGACCACGCAGCAGAAAATGGAAACTTCCGTGGAGTAGAGTTTTGGCACTATGTAGCACTTGCATGTCAAGGATTACGTGTAGCTATCCCAGCAGGATTACTTATGTTCATCCCATCTTCATCTGTTCAAAAAGCACTTGAGTCATTACCAAAATGGTTTACAGAAGGTATGACAATTGGTGGAGGAATGGTAGTAGCAGTTGGGTTTGCAATGGTTATTAACCTAATGGCAACTAAAGAAGTATGGCCATTCTTCTTCTTAGGATTTGCATTAGCACCTATCAGTCAATTAACACTTATCGCAATTGGTATCATTGGATTATGTATCGCTATAGTTTACCTAAACCTTTCTAAAAACAAAGGTGGAGGTGGAGGAGGAAACTCTTCATCAGGTGATCCACTAGGTGATATCTTAAACGACTATTAATAAGGAGGAACTAAAAATGACAGAGAAAAGAATTACGTTAAGTAAAAAAGATCGTCGTAGTGTAATGCTACGTTCTCAGTTCCTTCAAGGTTCATGGAACTATGAGCGTATGCAAAATGGTGGTTGGGCATTCTCATTAATCCCAGCACTAAGAAAATTATATCCAAATAAAGAAGATGCTTCTGCAGCATTAAAACGTCACTTAGAGTTCTTTAACACTCACCCATATATTGCGGCACCTATCTTAGGGGTAACACTTGCTCTTGAAGAAGATAAAGCAAATGGAGCTGATATCGATGATGCAGCAATCCAAGGGGTTAAAGTTGGTATGATGGGACCATTAGCAGGTATTGGGGATCCAGTATTCTGGTTCACTGTACGTCCTATCCTTGGAGCTATTGCAGCATCACTTGCAACAGGTGGATCAATTATCGCTCCATTATTCTTCTTTATCGCATGGAACGCAATCCGTATAGGATTCTTATGGTATACTCAAGAACTTGGGTACAAAAAAGGTTCAGAGATTACAAGCGACCTTTCAGGTGGTATTTTACAAACTATTACTAAAGGAGCTTCAATTCTAGGTATGTTCGTAATGGGGGTATTAGTACAACGTTGGACTAATATTAAATTCCCATTAGTAGTTTCTAAAGTTCAATTAGCCGATAAAGCTTATATTCACTTCCCAGGGGAAAAAGAACACGTAACAGGTGGAGTATTACAAGATATTGTAACTAAAGCAACAAGTGGTGAGTACTCACTGACTCCAGAAAAAGTTACAACATTACAAGATAACTTGAATCAGCTTATCCCTGGTTTTGCAGCGTTATTATTAACATTCGCATGTATGTGGTTATTAAAACGTAAAGTAAGCCCAGTAGTAATTATCTTTGGATTATTCGCATTAGGTATTTTAGCTCACTTAGCAAAATTAATGTAATGTATTTAAAAGGGGTGAAACAATTAAGTTTCAGCCCTTTTTTTCTTTATTATAATATAGTATAATTATCTTGATATAAATAAAATAGTGTATTTATTTTAAAGAAAATTTACATGAATTGGAGGTGTTGAAATGGTAGTTTCAATGAATAAAAAGGTTATTTATACGACTAAGGCAAATAGCTTAACTGGTTCAATAGGTAATAAACACGGTGATGTATTAGTAGGGGATAAAGCTTTTGAATTTTATAATCAAAGAAATCCAGAAGATTATATTCAAATACCGTGGGGAGAAATAGAGCGAGTTCGTGCTCAAATGTTCTTCCGTGATAAATATATTAGAGGATTTTTTATAGATACAAAAAGTGCAGGTAGTTTTAACTTTGTAGTAAAAAATGCAGGTAAGTGTCTAAAAGAAATGAGAGAATTTATTGGTAATGATAAGATAGTAAGGAACAAGCCGGTATTATCATTAAAAAAATTATTTAGAAAAAAAGATTAATACATTGATATTAGTCTTTTTTAATTTTAAAAATATTTTCATGAAAACGAAATGCAAATAGTATATTTTTCTTGCATTTTCTAAATGTTTATATTAAACTAATATAGTATTCGGAAAAACAGTATTATAACACTGTGTAGGTGTACTAATTTTAGAAGAGAAAGAAAGAGGTATATTAATGGAACTATCATCAAATTCGCCTACTCGAAGGCAAGGAATAATTATGTTTGCACTGCTAATTACTGCGTATGTAGTATTTGCTACAAACTGGGTAGCAGGATCAAATTTATCTAAACAAATTACAGATCATTATTTTAATGGTGAGAAAGTATCACCTATAATATCTGAGGTTGTCAACTATACAATTACGATTGCTAGAATTATAGCTAATTTATTAGCAGCATTTATTTTGATTAGATTACATCCAAAGAAAGCTGCACTGTTAGCATTATTCTGTTTATGTTTTTCATTTTTTGCTATATTTACTCATAACTATTGGTTATATACAATATCTAGAATGATAATGGCATTCGGTGGATCAATGATTATAGTTTTCATAAATTCATTTGTGGCGAAATTTATACCAAATGATAAGAAAATAATGACAAGTGCAATCATTACCGCAGCATACAATGTGGGAGCTGCTTTGGTTGCTATATTATTCCTGCTTTTCAAGGAACATTTTGTAGACGATTGGCGTTATACAATGATAGGATTTAGTATTTTTAGTATAATCTTATTTGTCTGTTGGTTAATATTCTCTCGTGATTTTGAACCAACAATTACATGGAAACATCCAAACTATTTTGTATATAAACTATTAATTGAATCAAAAGAAGTTGCGCATGAAGAAGTGAAAAAATATACTTATGCTGATGGATTTAAAGATAAGTTCATTTATGTATTTTCACTTGGGTTTGGTGGATTTTTATTCTTATATGTAATGCCATTAGTATCATTACCTAGGGTAGTAGCTGAACATGCAAAAAATGCTCAATTTAAACCAGAGTTTATGATCCTAACTGTAACAGTAGGTGGAATTATAGGTACTATTTTTAGTTTATTTGTTACTAGAAAATTAAATTTCAGAAGAAAACCATTTTTAATTGCTCATGGTGTATTAATGATTGGATTTATGGGATTAGGGCTATTTTTAGTATCAACTAATGTCGTTTTAGCTTATACTATGTTTAGTTTATCTGGATTTTTCATGTATTCACAATATCCTGTATATCTAAACTTACCTTATGAGTTGCCGAATATGAACTCACAAAGGTTAACAATAATGTTTGGAATTTTCTGGGCATTTGGATATGCAATTTATACATTATTTAACTTCACATGGAGTTTAGTACTAAATCACATGGGATACTCTACTTCAATCCTGTTCTATTTATTAGGAAGTGTAATCTATATTATTTTTGTTTTTACTTTCCCAGAAACAAGACCGAAGAAATAAAAAAGAAATCTTTAGAGGTAAAAAATATCTCTAAAGATTTTTTATTTTTAAATTATGTTAACTAAAATGAAATAATTTTGATATGTTTCTGTAATTTTCACATTAGCTATAATTTAGTTAGAAATAATATAATATTTATGAATGCAATCTAGTAGGTCATATATTAATAATATGGTATATTATCCTTAAAAGTATAAATTAAAGGAGAGAAAATATGAGTAAAGTAAAGAAAGCGACTTTAATAGGAGTTGTAGGAGCATCTGCACTGACAGCAGGTTATTATACTTTTGTAAAACCGAGTATACAAACTACTACTTCAAATCAAAAAACACAGAAGACTAACCAAGCGGAAAATAAAGAATCAAAAAATACAACCAATAATACAACTTCTTCAACAAAAGAGGGGGTAATGTATAAAGATGGTACCTACACAGGTGCAGTAACAAAAACTAACAAAGGTGATTTTCAAGTAAGTGTTGTTGTTCAGGGTGGAAAGATTTCTAACGTAAACGTACTACTTCAACTTGACGAGGAATTTTCACAAAGTATTAACAAAACAGCTTTACCTAAGTATGTAGAAGAAGCTATAGAAGCACAAAGTAGTGATATTGCATTGGTATCTGGTGCTTCTGAGACTTTTGAAGGTTTCAAAGGTTCACTACAAGATGCTTTAAATAAGGCAAAATAAGATGATTAAGTATAAAACTTATGTTTTGAAAAGAATGAATATGCCTTTTACTATTTCTTTAGTAAATAATAAATTTGATGAAACTTTAGTTGTAGCGTTGGATCAAATTATTGATGAGATTGATAAATATTTAAAAAATGTAGAAGAAAAATTTTCACCGTTTCTTTCGAATAGCCTAGTTAGTAAACATACAGATATAGGTGAAGTTTTACAAGAAAATTTTTTTGATTTAGAATATCAAGAAGTTTATAGCCGTTCAATTTTTGCAAAGAAAGAAACTAGAGGATTATTTGATCCGTTTTTTGAAGGAAAATATAATCCGACAGGATTTGTTAAAGGTTGGGCTATAGAAAATACTTTTACAAAATATATAAAGCCACTAATTGATAATAATATTATAGAAGCTGGTGCAATTAATGGAGTTGGGGATATGCAAGTAGGTACTAGTTCTGATAGTGATTTTTCTTGGCAGATAGGAATAGAAAATCCTGAGGATAGAGAAAAAATAATAGCCAGATACAGCATAAAAAATGGAGCTGTGGCAACCTCGGGGATTAGTAAAAAAGGTCAGCATATTAAAATTGAAAATAAGCTTGAACATATTCAAGTTACAGTAGTTGGAAAATATTTATCGGATGTCGATGTATTGGCAACAGTAGGTGTTGCTACTGATGAAAATACTTGGCGTGAAATTGTAGAAAAAAATAAGTTATCTGGAATTTTATTAACAAAAGAAGGAATTAAAAGAGTTTTAGAGGAAGGAAAAATAATAGATGTTGAGAGAACATAAATTCATATTTAATATGATTTGGTTAATAGTATTATTAACGATACCATTACCATTGATAATAACAGTAGGAAATGGTTTACCTGAAGTGTATGGAAGCAGAGTATTAGCGATTAATTTAGGAGTATTTGCATATTCATGGATGCTTTCAGCAATATTTCTGTCAACTCAACCTAAATGGTTAGATAGAATAATAGGTTTACCTGACATGTATATAATTCATGGAGTAACAGCTATTTTTGCTGTAATCTTTATGTATTTACACGATCAACTTTTAAAATCGTCAGGACTTATAAAATTCACTGGTGAATGGTCAATGAACATATTTATCGCAATAGTTGCGTATTCTCTTGTTTTTATGGCAGGTTGGTTAACTTCAAGGATTAGTATTTTGATGAAAATAAAGAAAGTATTAGAAAAAATAT
This sequence comes from Gemella taiwanensis, assembly GCF_054054385.1. Taxonomy (NCBI): domain Bacteria; kingdom Bacillati; phylum Bacillota; class Bacilli; order Caryophanales; family Gemellaceae; genus Gemella; species Gemella taiwanensis. The sequence continues at coordinate 29,294 of NZ_JBSMTL010000014.1, read as the reverse complement.
TTAAACATGAATTATCTATGTGGATACATAGGTTTAATTTAGTAGCTGCGGTACTTGCATTTTTACATGTACTTCTGATTCCTTATATTAGAAGTATAGTTCCATTTACAGTATTAGTTATTTTATACACTGTTATAGTGTTTGGAGCATATGGGTACTATGCGTACAACAAATACTTAAATATTCAAGTTGGTATTTTAAAAAATGTGAGAAAAGTTGATAATAATATTACTGAATTAACAATAACTACTAGTAAATCAGTATTAAGAAAAATAGAAGCAGGAGATTTTGCATTTATATCTTTTCCTAATGTAAAAGGAATGAAAGAGCCTCATCCATTTTCTATATTGAATATCCCAGAGCGAGACGGTTATGTTCAAATGTCTATAGAAGGAGTAGGAGATTTTACTAAAAATCTATCTAATTTAGAAGTTGGAGAAAAAGTTAATCTAACTAGAGGATATGGAGTTCTAAGTGCAATGATAGAAAAATCTAGTAAGAATGAAAAGTTTGTTCTTATTGGAGGAGGAATTGGAGTTGTTCCTTTACTTGGATTAGCAGATAAGTTTAATAATAAAAATATTACATTTTTATACACAGTAAAAAAAGATAAGAAATTATTATATCAAGAAAAATTCGAATTATGGAATGAGAGAAGTAATTTTAAATCATATTGTCAGAATGGAAGATTTACATCTGATCAATTAAGTAAATGTCTGCCAATTGGAGATGAGTATAATTATATTATTGCAGGTCCAATGACGATGAATATTTCATATGAAAAACTATTAAAAGAAAAAGGGATAGGAAAAAATAGAATATTCTACGAAGGATTCAATTTCTAATATAGAGATTAATAAGGTTGTGCGGTTATAGTTAGCCATATGACCTTTTTATTTGTCATATAATCGTATAGTCTAAAATGCATTATGATGTTATAATAATTAATGATAATACATCGTAAGAAAGTAGGATAAACTTGAAAAAAATTGGAATTATATTAATAAGAAAAAGTTCAAAAGGTCTAGTAGACAAAAATATAAAGCTATTTTGTGGAAGGCCATTATGTTTTCATACTATAGATGTGGCATTGGAAAGTGGCAAATTTGATGAAGTTTGGATATCTTCTGATTCAGAAGAATATTTAGATATTTGTAGAGAAGAATATGGTGAGAAATGTATTTATAAGATTCGTGATGAAAATGTTTCACTAGATTCTTCAACGACATTCGATACATTAAATTATTTATTTAAGGATATACAAGAAAATTTTATATTTATAAATTTGCAAGTCACATCACCTATAAGAAAGAAAGAGCATATACTAGATGCTTTTGATTTGTTTGAAAACTGTGACCATTTAGTGTCATTTAGTAATTATAGATTAAATAAAAGTTTATTTATGGATGAAAATGATGGATATTTGATACCTTCAAGGCATGGTGGTGATTATAGAAGACAGGATGAACCAATCAAAATTTATCCAAATGGTTCAATATGGATGTCTACAAAAGACAATTATTTGAGGGATAAAACATTTTATTCAAAAAGAACAAAAGTATTTAAGATGGAAAAAATATATAGTTATGATATTGATGACGAGTTAGATTTTTTCATCTGTGAGAGTGTATATAAGAAAATTATGAATTAATAATAAAAGAATCGCAAGAAATTTTTATTTCTTACGATTCTTTTATTTTATCGTCTACGATTATTTTGGGCAGCTCTAGTTGTGTTAGCAGACGCTCTTGAATTTGCTTGTGATGTAGCGCTAGAATTTGATGTACCTTGATTTGTAGTCGCTCTAGTAACTGAGTTTGTTAGTGAATTAAATACTGATGTTAATGCAGAACGATTTTCACGTTGTTTTTGTGCAAGTGCTGCTTGATAAACAGCATCACGATCACTACCAGCATACATATAGTCTGTTTCTTTATTTCTTTCTTTAGCGTATTCAACGCCGTTTTTCGACTCAATCCCTGCTGGTTTTTCAAATGCTGCAGGAACTTTATTATCTGAAACTTTCTTCAGAACATCTGCCATTATAACTTGTGTTGTTTTTGCTTGATCATAAGATAAAGCTTTAGCAGCTGAATCGACTACATCAGCTCCTTGCCAAACTGCAACTGTATAGTCGGTCGTATAACCAATCATCCAACTATCTTTTGTAGAATTAACTACATCAATTCCATAGTTGTAATATGCGGTGTCATCAAAGGTACTAGATCCAGATTTACCAGCCATGTCAAAGTTTGGAATTTTACCATTAGGAGATAGTCCATCTTCAGTTAAAACTCCTTTTAAGACGGTTGTCATTAGATAAGCTGTTTCTTCAGACATTGCTTTTACAGGCTCAGACTTAATATTTACTAATTCTTTACCATTAGCATTAAATACTTTTACAATAGTAGAAGGTTTATTATAGTAACCTTTATTACCGAATGAAGCAAAGGCTCCAGCCATCTGTAAAGTTGAAACTCCATCAACATTACCACCGATTGCTGTAGTAGGTTCATCTTTAGTTACAGGTATTCCTAATCTTTCAGCAAAAAGTTTAGCTCTTTCATATCCTACAGATTCAAAAGCGCGTACTGCTGGAATATTGTAAGACCAAGCTACTGCACGAGTCATAGGTACTGTTCCATGATAAATTCTATCCCAGTTTTGAATATAAAAATTAGTTCCAGCAATTTTATAAGGTGTATCAGAAAATGTTGTTTGTGGATCCCAACCATAATACTCTATACCAGGAGCATAGTCGATTAGAGGTTTAATTGAAGAACCGGGTTGTACACGTGCGTCTACTGCGAAGTTGTAACCACCAGCTTTATAATTTTTTCCTCCACCTATAGCTTCAATAAGTCCTGACTTAGTATCAAGAACAGATATAGCTGCTTGAGAAGCGTGTGGTGTCATTGGGTAAGATTGATTATCTAACATATCTTGAACATACATTTGTAATTCAGGATTTAAGTTAGTATAAATTTTTAATCCCATAGATAATGGATCTTTAACATTTTCAAAGTTTTTATTTTCTTTTAATTCTTTTGTAATTTGATCTATGTAAGCAGCAAACTTAGGATTATAAGTGTGTTGATTAGCTCTTTCTTCTTTTGTTTTGCTTACAATACCTTCAGTAATTGGTGTATTAACTGCACTATTGTATTCATCTTCTGAGATTTTTCCATTACTTAAAAGTGCATATAATACAGTATCACGTCGTTCTTTAGCTTGCTCAGGATAATCGTAAGGATTATATAATATTGGTTGTTGAGGCATACCAGTTAAAAGAGCAACTTGAGGTAAAGTTAGCTGATCTAATTCTTTATTATAGAAATACTTGGCAGCTGTTTTTACACCGTATTGTCCATCAGAGTAATATATTTTATTCATATACATTTCCAATATATCTTTTTTAGAGTATTTATTTTCTAATTTTAAAGATAAGTATGCTTCTTGAATTTTACGTTGTAACGATTTATCTGATGTAAGTAATGAATTTTTTACTACTTGTTGAGTTATTGTACTGGCACCTTGTTGAGCAGAATTAGAACGTATGTTAACAAGAACTGCTTTGATAAGACGAATAGGATCAATCCCAAGGTGAGAATAGAATCTTGTATCCTCTGTTGAAAGAACCGCATCAGTTATATTTTTAGGGATATCTTCTAATGATACATATTCTCTTTTTTCAGCTCCAACAGTAGCGATTAAATTAAGATTTTTATCATAAATTTCCGATGATAAAGGATCTTGTAAGTTTGCCTGAGTAATATCAGGAACATCTCTTAATTCACGTGCAAATAGTATCATAACAACAAAGAATAATACTAGGCAGATAGAAAAAAAGATTGAACTTATATATTTAAACAAAGTTTTCATCTGTTATTAAAACTCACTTTCATTATTTTTTATAATATTTAAATAATCTAATCTTATTTTATAGTTGAATGATAATTCAAATGCCGATTTTTCAAATTCGCTAAGTTTAATAGATTTTCTTCCTCCGTTATTAGCTCGCTCATGAAAGAAAATAAAATTTTTAAATGGTAAAATAAAAGTTCTGTCTATTTTTTTAAAACGAACTATAATAAAAGTTATTCCACCGTGATTTAAAATTTTTTGCATATGTTCGATTTGATGATCATGGATATTATTTAGAGAAAACGAAGTGGCTGAATTAGTTTCTTTTGCCTCGAAATCAATATATTTTCCATTCCAAAGACCGTTGTAATCCGTAGTAGAAGGTGTTTTATAGAATGCTTTGGTAATCATAGCGCTAGATCTACTAGGATAATTAACTTCAACAATTTGAATAGGAATTGGCTTTTTATGAATTACGGCTATGTCATTATTTAAGTAATATTTATTCGCAAAATTTATATCCTCTTCAAGTTCCATACCTCGATTAGAATATTTAGTTTTTTGAATAAAATTACCTTTTTTATTAGGATAATTAAACATATATCCCTCCATAAATAATTATCTTATTAATTATACTATATTATCGAAAAAAATTAAATTAGTAACAACTAAAAATATGATATTTTTGAAAAATATTAAAAAATAAATAACACAAGATAAAGATTAAGAAGTGTTGATAAATTAGTAATAATGAAAATCGCTATTAGTATGATAAAAAAAGATATATAACAGTATTAAATTTAGGAGAATGTGTTTAATAAAAAATTACAATAGAAAGTGAGGGTAACATTGATTATAGTTTTAAATGTAATATTTAAAATTTAATAACAATAAATTGCAGGTGAGTAATACAGTAATATATTTATAAAAAAGTGAAATTATTTGAAAAAAATTATAAGTTTTGTGGTATAATATAAGTAATTTTAAAAATGAGAGGTGGTATTGTTATGAGACAATCAAGAACATTTATTCCAACAACTAGAGAAGTACCATCCTCTGCAGAAGCAACCAGTCACAAGTTGCTTATTAAAGCGGGGATGGTGAAGCAGGTATCTGCAGGAGTTTACACTCATCTTCCCTTAGCTACTAAAGTAATTCAAAAAATTGAAAAAGTTATAAGAGAAGAACATGAAAAAATTGGTGCTGTAGAATTATTAATGCCAATTTTACAATCAGATGAATATTGGAAAAAATCTGGTCGTTGGAACAAAATGGGAGACGAGTTAATTCGTGTTACAGATAGAAAAAATGCTGGGTATGCATTAAGTCCAACGGCTGAAGAAATTATATGTCAAACAGTTAGTAATATGGTAACTTCATATAAACAACTTCCAGTAAACTTATACCAAATTCAAACTAAATTCCGTGATGAAATTCGTCCACGTTTAGGTTTATTACGTTGTAAAGAGTTTATCATGAAAGATGGTTATTCTTTCCACGATACTCCAGAATCTTTAAGAGAAACTTATAAAGATTATTATCAAGCATATAGTAATATTTTTGATAGATTTGAACTTAAATATCGTGCGGTAAAAGCTGACTCTGGAAATATCGGAGGAAGCTATACTCATGAGTTTCAAGCTTTAGCAGAAGTTGGAGAAGATACTATTGTGTATACTGAAGAGAGTGATTATGCAGCAAATATTGAAACTGCAGCCGTAGTTGAACAAAACTACACTGTGCCTACAGGTTTTGAGAAAAAAGAGCGTAGTTTATTAGAAACTCCAAATCAACAAACTATCGATGATATTGCTGCATACTGTGGTGTTGAAGTAAACCGTGCTATGAAAGCATTAGCTTTAAAAGCTGATGGAGAATTCTATTTAGTTCTTATGCGTGGTAACGATCAACTTAATGATATTAAATTCATGAAAGCTACAGGGACTTCTGAAGTAGAAATGGCAACTGAGCAAGAAATTGAAGAAGTTATGGGAAGTGTAGTAGGTTACATGGGACCATTTGGTATTAAAAACTGTAAAGTAATCGGTGATAATGCTATTAAATACATGTACAACCACAGCTGTGGAGCTAACAAAAAAGGATTCCACTATATTAACGTAAATCCAGGAGATTATGAGATTGATGCTCACTATGATCTTCGTATGATTGAAGAAGGAGACTTAGCTGAAGACTTATCAGGACCAATTAAATTTGCTAAAGGTATCGAGGTAGGACAAGTGTTCGAACTTGGTAAAGGATATTCAGAATCTATGGATATTACTTACTTAGATGCTAATGGTCGTGCAAATCACTTCTATATGGGTTGTTATGGAATTGGGGTAACTCGTGTTATTTCAGCAATCATTGAACAACACAGTGATGACAAAGGAATTATCTGGCCTAAAGAAGTAGCTCCATATCAAGTTCACTTAGTGTGTGTAGATGTTAAGAAAGAAGAACAAGTAAAACTTAGTGAAGAATTATATGCTCAATTAACTGCAGCTGGTTATGAAGTTCTTTATGACGACAGAGCAGAACGTGCTGGAGTTAAATTTAACGATGCGGACTTAATCGGTGTTCCATTACAAGTAGTTGTAGGTAAAAAAGCTGGTGAAGGAATCGTAGAAGTTAAAGAAAGAAAAACTTTAGAAAAAGTTGATACAGAAGTTGCTGATGTATTAGCTAAAGTAGAAGCATTCTACAAATAATAAGAAAAAGTTAAAATAATAAATACCAATTAAAAATAAATAGTTAATAGAAAATAACCATTTGTTTTTAGTTGGTATTTTTAGTATAATTTAAATAAGTGTAAAATTATATTGTGTTGATAATTTATAATAATGTATTATTGGAAAGTTAGTTCATTTTGTTAAATTAGTAATAAAATGAATGGATTTTTTTCGTTTAGTCGATAATTATTATAAAAACTTGTCGATTTAGTAAAACTATAGGAGGAAGCATGAGTAATAAACATTTTTCTTTATTGGTTAAAACATTAGAATTAGAAGAAAGATTAGCCGGCTCAAAACTTATTAATTTTTCTTTAGATAATATAGAAAAAGATAATAAAAATAAGACATGGACATTTAATTTCAGTGGTGAAACTTTGCCATTAGTGGATGAATTAACATTACTTATACAAAAATTACGAGAAAGTTTTATGGGTGATTACATAGTTAATTATCGATTAAAAACAAGTAATATTGCAACTGATGAGCAAATAAAAGAATTTTGGAAATATATAATACTAGAGAATTTTTCAGAAATATCTCAAGTTCTATTAGAGAGTATTTTATTTAGTGAAATAGATGTAAACAACAATGTTTTAACTATGAAGATAATGGCTCCATCTATTTGGAATAATTTTATTAATGAGAGAAAACAACAGATAATAAGTAGTTATTCTAACATTGGTATTTCAATTAAAGATATCATTCCTAATTTTTCTAAAACTGATGTAGAAGCGGTGTTAGAAAGTCAGGAAGAGAAAATTTCCCAGGAAATCGTAAAACTAGAAGAAATTGATAAGAAAAATGCGGAGAGAAAACCAAAAGAACCTGAGAAAAAATATGCTGCCTTCGGTGGAGGTGGAGGAACTCGTTATGGTCAAGAAATCCGAGATGAAGATATTGTGGAGATTAAGGATGTTATTGGTTATGCTGGCGATGTAACAATAATGGCTCAAGTTTTTGGAACTGAAGAAATTATTCATAGAAATGGTTCAAGTCAGTACCGCTTAAAACTTACTGACTATAGTGATTCTATTATATTAAGACTATTTGGTAATAATCCTAATTCTAAGTTTCAAAATAAAAGAAGAAATGAACTTATCGATTTAGTAAAAGGAATAAAAAAAGGGCAATGGCTTAAGATTCATGGAAGTGTTAGTAATGATCCATATTTAAGAGATACAATTATAGAACCAAAGTCCATTGAAGTTGCTCACAAAGATGAAAAGAAAGATAATTATAGCGGTAAAAAGAGAATAGAGTTAAATACTCATACAAAAATGAGTCAGCTAGAAGGTATTTCTTCTGCGAAAGAATATATAGCTAGGGCTATGGATTGGGGACATGAAGCTATTGCTTTCACTGATACTTATGGAGTTCAAGCATATCCAGAAATTTGTCTAAGTTCAAAAGGAAAAGATATTAAACCTATTTATGGTCTTAATGCCTTTATTATGGATGATAGTATTACTGCTACAACTAACCCAAAGAATCTTAAATTAAAAGATGCAACTTATGTTGTGTTTGACGTTGAGACTACAGGTCTTTCTGCCGAGCGTGATAGACTAATCGAGATTGCTGCGGTTAAGGTGAAAAATGGAACTGAAATAGATAGCTTTGAAAGTTACATTAATCCTCAAAGACCTATTTCAGAATTAATCACAAGGTTAACTAGTATTACTAATGATGATGTTAGAGATGCCCCATTAGAAAAAGAAGTTATGACTAACTTTTATAATTGGTTAGACAAAGATGATATATTAGTAGCGCATAACGCTAAATTTGACCTTGGGTTCTTAGATACATGTTTTGAGCGCCTAGGTTTAGAGAATAAAAATAATGCTAGTATAGATACGTTATTTGTCTCTCGTGCTGAAAATAAAGAGGCCAAAAGGCATGGTCTTAGTAATTTAGCTAAACTATACAAAGTACGTTTAGTGCAACACCACAGAGCGATTTATGATACTAAAGCTACTGCAGAGATTTTTGTGAAAATGTTAGATCAATTGTATGAACTTGGCATTGAGTATCATAATGAAATTGATGAAAAAATCGATTTAGAACTTGCACATAAACGCTCTAGAACTTTTCCATGTTCAATTTTAGTTAAGAACGCAAAAGGATTGAAAGATTTATTTAGATTGGTGTCTTATAGTTGTACTAAATATTTAAATTCAGCTAAGCCTACAATTCCACGTAGTTTATTAGAACAATATCGTGAAGATTTATTAATCGGTAGTGGTAATGGTGATAATGAAGTATTTGAAGAATTATTAAACTCAAAAGAAGCTAAGGTGGAAAATATAATTGATTTTTATGATTATATAGAGATACAACCTAAACATCATTATGCTAATTTTATAAGAAATGAGAGAATATCAGATAATGCTGAATTAGAAGAAATTCTGAAAAAATTAATAAAATTAGCTGAGAAAAAAGAAAAAATAGTTGTAGCAACAGGAGACTGTTATTATTTGGATGAATATCAACATGTTTATCGACAAATATTAAGACTAACGGTGAAAAGTAATCCTGGAGCACATGACTTAAAACCTATGGCAACATTTCTAACGACAGATGAGATGTTAAAAGAATTCTCTTATCTTGATGAACAATTAAGAGAAGAAATAGTTATAGAAAATACTCATAAAATTAACGATATGATTGAATTAGTAATTCCGTTAAAAGACAAGCTGTATACACCAAATATTGAAGGAGCAGCAGATGAAGTTCGTAATCTAAGTTATGATATGGCTCATAAAATATATGGGGAACAGTTACCAGAAATAGTAGAGAAAAGATTAGAAAAAGAACTTTCATCTATCATCGGTAATGGATTCAGTGTGGTATATTTAATTTCACATAAGCTAGTTAAGAAATCATTAGATGATGGTTATCTTGTAGGATCAAGGGGATCTGTTGGTTCATCATTAGTAGCTACGATGATGGAGATTACAGAGGTTAATCCACTAGCTCCGCATTACGTATGTCCGAAGTGTAAACATAGTGAATTTTTCCTAAATGCAGAATATGCTTCAGGATTCGACCTTCCGAATAAGAATTGTCCTCATTGTGATGTGAAGATGATTAAAGACGGTCAGGATATTCCGTTTGAGACTTTCCTAGGATTTAATGGGGATAAAGTACCCGATATAGATTTAAACTTCTCTGGAGAATATCAAGCTACTGCACATAACTTTACGAAAGAAATTTTTGGAGAAGATTATGTATATCGTGCGGGAACGATTTCGACAGTTGCAGAAAAGACCGCTTATTCATTTACTCGAGATTATTATGAGAAAAATGAAGTAGAAAAAAGAAGTATTGATATAGAGAGAATAGCAGCAGGATGTGAAGGCTCTAAGAGAACTACTGGTCAACACCCAGGAGGTATACTAGTGGTCCCTAATGATATGGATATTTTTGATTTCACGCCATATCAATTCCCGGCGGATGATGAAACGAGTCCATGGCGAACTACTCACTTCGATTTCCACTCTATTCATGATAATATCTTAAAATTCGATATACTTGGGCACGATGATCCGACTATGATAAGAAAACTTCAAGATTTATCAGGAATAGATCCTAAAACAATAGATGTATCTGATCCTGAAGTAATGGGAATTTTTTCAACAGTTGAGGCACTAGGTGTAACTCGAGATCAAGTAGATTCAGCGAGTGGAACTTTTGGAATACCTGAATTTGGAACAAACTTTGTTATTCAAATGTTAGATGATACGAAGCCGACTACATATTCAGAGTTAGTTCAGATTTCTGGATTATCTCATGGTACCGATGTTTGGTTAGGTAATGCGCAAGAATTAATCAAAAATGGTACATGTGAACTTAAAGATGTAATCGGATGTCGTGACGATATCATGGTATATTTAATTCATGCAGGACTAGAAGAAGGTTTATCTTTCAAAATAATGGAAAGTGTTAGGAAAGGTAAAGGTCTTACAGAAGATTTTGAAAAAGCGATGATAGACAATAATGTACCAGAGTGGTATATTGATTCATGTAAAAAAATCAAATATATGTTCCCTAAAGCCCACGCCTGTGCATACGTATTAATGGCCTTAAGAATTGCATGGTTTAAAGTTCATCAACCGCTTACTTATTATTGTGCATATTACTCAGTTAGAGCGAGTGATTTTGATATTATAACGGTTGTTAAGGGAGCAGAAACACTAAAAGCAAAAATTAAAGAAATAAAAACTACAGATAAGAATGAATTATCGAATAAAGATAAAGATGCTCTAGTAAGTTATGAAATTGCAAATGAGATGATGGAGAGAGGATTTACATTCTCAAAAGTTGATTTAGAAAAATCAGCAAGCCATGATTATATCATTGAAGGAAATACTCTGATTCCACCATTTTCAATAGTTCCAGGTCTTGGAGATAACGTAGCGAATAAAATAGTTCAAGCGAGAGAAGAGAAAGCCTTTCTTTCAATTGAAGATTTTTCAAAACGAGGAAGTGTTTCATCTACAGTAGTAGAGTATCTAAGAGAGATGGGGACATTAAAAGGATTACCTGAAAAAGCCCAATTATCTTTCTTTGATGAATTGTAATTGATAGTTTTATTCATCAGAAATGTAGTAAAGTAAATAAAAAAGTGTTATTCTACAAAATTATAAAATCATAAAAAGTATTTTTTATGAAATTATCATTTTTTGTAGAATAACTTTTTAAGAGTTAGAATTAAAAGTGATAAAAAATAATAATTATTCATTTATGTAACTTAAATTAGTTTTTTATTATTCGATAAAAGAAACTATATTTTTTAATAAAATAAATATTAAAATAATTATTCAAACTTTATTTATTCTTTAATTTGTGGTAGTATTATATGTGATATAAAATGTAAATATAGAGATGGAGGAAACAACTTGGAAAAAATAGTTGTTAAAGGTGGAACACCTTTAATAGGAGAAGTACAAGTTTCTGGTGCAAAGAATGCAGCTTTACCAATATTAGCAGCTGGATTATTGGCAACAGAGGGTACAAGTAAATTTTATAACGTTCCTAAGTTATCAGATATTAAAACAATCGGATTGTTATTTGAGAGTCTAGGAGTGAAAATAGATTATAGACCAGATGAAAATACATTGGAAATGGATGCTAGAAATCCATTATTAACAGAGGCATCATTTGAATTTGTTAGTAAAATGCGTGCATCATTTTTAGTTTTAGGTCCAATGCTAGCACGTGAAGGAAGTGCTAAAGTAGCGATGCCAGGAGGATGTTCAATTGGAAGTAGACCAATTGATCAACATTTAAAAGGATTTGAAGCACTAGGTGCAACAATTATTCAAGATGCAGGGTTTGTAGAAGCTCGTGCAGAAAAAGAATTAGAAGGAACAACTATCTTCTTTGATTTCCCAAGTGTAGGAGGAACTCAAAACGTAATTATGGCTAGTTGTTTAGCAAAAGGGAAAACTACAATTGTTAATGCTGCACAAGAACCAGAAATTGAAGATATGATTAATTTCTTAATTAAAATGGGAGCTAAAATCGAAGGAAAAGGAACTTCTATTTTGGTTGTAGAAGGTGTTGAGAAATTAGTAGGTACAGAATACTCAGTTATGCCAGACCGTGTAGAAGCGGCAACATACATGATTGCAGCTGCAGCAACTAAAGGAGATGTTCTTATTAAAGGAGCTCCATACAAAGATAATGTTGCTTTAGTGAGTAAAATGCGTGAAATGGGAGTTAACATTGAAGTAGTAGATGAAAACTCTATGCGTGTAAGTAATAAGTTGGATAGTTTAAAACCTGTAGATGTTAAAACTCTACCACACCCAGGTTTCTTAACTGATATGCAATCTATTATGTGTGTGTTAACACTTTTAGCTGATGGTACAAGTACAATAACAGAAACAGTTTTTGAAAATAGATTCATGCACGTAGAAGAACTACGTAGAATGAATGCTAAGATTAGAATCGAAGGTAGAAGTTCACTAATTGAAGGATTACCTCATTTAGAAGGAACTACTGTAAGAGCAACAGACTTACGTTCTGGAGCGGCATTAGTTATTGCGGGATTAATGGCAACGGGAACTACTAAAGTTATTGATATTTATCATATTGATAGAGGATATGTTGACATCGAAGAAAAAATGAGAAAATTAGGTGCAGATATTCAAAGAATAGACGAGTAGGATTTCATTATGAAACTAAATGATAAGTTAACAAGATACTTGCGTAATATAGCCTTAATGATAATTATATTTTATATTGGATTATTGCTAGGCTACACAATTTTAGGTAAGGGAAGTTTATTTGACGCTTTAAGCTTAAAGCCGATAAGACATATTAAAGATATTATATACAATTAGGAGGAAATGAAGATGGCAAATGATTTATTTGTAGAACTTCAACAAAAATTAGAAGGGAAAAATGTACGTATCGTACTACCAGAAGCATATGATGAGCGTGTATTAGAAGCGGCTGTTAAATTAGGCGCTACTAGTTATGTTAAACCTGTGTTAGTTGGGAAAAAAGAAAAAGTAGAAGAAATCGCTAAAGGATTATCTTTAGATGCTTCTAACCTAGAAGTTATCGATCACGAAAACTACGAAAAATTAGAAGAATTAGTTGCTAAGTTTGTAGAACGTCGTGCAGGAAAAGTAACTGAAGAAAAAGCACGTGAATTATTAAAAGATGTTAACTACTTCGGAACTATGTTAGTGTACACTGGTGAAGTTGAAGGATTAGTATCTGGAGCAATTCACTCTACTGGAGACACTGTTCGTCCAGCATTACAAATTATTAAAACAAAACCAGGTACAAAACGTACAAGTGGTGCATTCATCATGAGTAAAGAAGACAAACGTTATGTATTTGCTGACTGTGCGATTAACCCAACATTAGATGCTGAAGGATTAGCAGAAATCGCAATTGAAAGTGCTAAAACAGCTAAAAGCTTCAACGTTGATCCAAAAGTAGCAATGTTAAGTTTCTCTACTTTAGGTTCAGCTGTTACTGAAGATACTACAAAAGTAGCAGAAGCTACTAAGTTAGTTAAAGAAAATGCACCTGAATTAGCGGTAGAAGGGGAATTACAATTCGACGCTGCAGTTGTACCTTCAGTTGCTAAATTAAAAGCTCCTAATTCAAAAGTACAAGGGGATGCTAATGTATTTGTATTCCCAAGCTTAGAAGCTGGTAATATTGGATACAAAATTGCTCAACGTCTAGGCGGGTTTGAAGCTGTAGGACCAATCTTACAAGGATTAAACGCACCTGTAAATGACTTATCTCGTGGATGTAATGCAGAAGATGTATACAAACTTTCATTAATTACAGCTGTTCAAGCAATTGAAAAATAAGATTTAAAATTTAGAGGTTGACCTTGGTTAACCTCTTTTTCTTCATGGAATTTTTTGACATCGCTTACTTAATTTTGTATAATTAAGTAAAGAATATATGTTGACTTTATTGTAATGAATACTGTTCGTTTCTACAAATAAAAAAGGGAAAATTAAGGAAAAATAGGTTATTAAAATTTAAAAGGAGAGACACTGATAATAATTTATCTTAGAATATTGTAAGGAATAGTATTATGATAAAGTAGTAAAAAAGGAGATGTGAATTATGAATGATTTAGATTATTTTTATAAGGCAATTACTAGTCCGATTGGTAATATTATTGGTTTTGCTGTATTTTTATACATGGTCTATGTTTCTATAGATTTCATAAGAAAAGGATTGAAGAAATAGAATAAAAGATTTTAGTAGATGTTAAAAATAGTAAATTTGATAAGAGATAGACTTTTCTATATTTAGATGGATTTAGTTCATTTTAAGCTATGTGGGAGTAACTTTGTATTAGTGATTTTTATAAAATCATGATTAATAAGGTTACTTCCTTTTTTAGTCTTTATAATTGCATTTATACCAACTTATATGGTATTATATAATGATGTATAAATATGGAGGTAAACATGGTTGCGATAGAATCAAAAGATGACTTATACGTTATAGATTTGTTAGAAGACTTTGATGAATTTTACTTAGAATTAGAGAAATTTGCTGAAGAAAATAGAGTTCCAATAATTGATAAAATCGGAATAAGATTTTTAATTCAAATGCTGAAAGTTAAGAAAGCTAAGAATTTATTAGAAATAGGAACTGCAATTGGTTATACATCAATTAAATTAGCTGAGAGAATAGGCTGTAATGTTACTACTATTGAGCGAGATGATAAGATGTATAACGAAGCAAAAAACAATATTGAAAAGCGAAATCTTACTGATAAAATAACATTACTTCATGCTGATGCATTAGAACTTCAAGGTGAAGTTATAACAAATGCACCATATGATGTAGTGTTCATCGATGGTGCTAAGAGTCAAAGTAGAAAGTTTTTTGAATTATATGAACCATATTTTGCTGAAGATGTTGTAGTTATTACGGATAATGTGCTATTCAAGGGAATGGTTGCAGATCCAAGTATTATTAAACATAGTAGAGACTTAAAACAACTTTCTAGAAAAATTAATAATTACAACGAATGGTTACTAAAACATGAAAACTATGAGAGTGTAATATTGCCATTTGGAGATGGAATAACTATAACAACGAGAAAATAGAGGAGTATATGTTAATGAAAAAATTTAATTTTTTTATAGCTGCATACTTTATCTTCTTATTTTTATTATTTATAATAAATGCTATATTAGAAGCTAGTACGGAGTATGCGTTGATAATGATATATTATCCATACTTATACTATATAGCCGTATTATTAATTATTATAAAAGGCTGGGAAATGCTCATTAGGATAATGAACACTTTTGGTAGTAATTCTTTAGCTTCATTATTTGGTAAATTTATTATTATAGGTATAGGTTTATTTGCTACTCTTTGGATTTTTGTAATGGTTTTATTTTTCGGAGGTTATGCTTCATCTAAAAAATATGAGGATTTAAACTTGCTAGCATATGATTCACCTAATAAATTGAATAAGACTGAGTATATAGTAATAGAAAGAGGAGCTTTTGCAGCAACAATAAATTATTATCATGAAAGATATAATTTATTTTTAATGAAGAAAAAAGAGAGTTATTCTCATAAAATTTAATTAACGAGAGGATTTAAAATGACTGTAGAGTTAGTAGTAACTCCGAAAAGTGTAGACCATATTTATGAACTTATCAATGTTGGAGCTGATAGCTTCGTCATCGGTGAAGAAAAATATGGTTTACGACTTGCAGGAGAATTTAAAAGAGACGAATTAAAAAAAGCTATCGAGATTATTCACCAAGCAGGGAAAAAAGCATATGTTAGTGTTAATGCAATTTTCCACAATGAAGACATTGATGATTTAGTTGATTATTTACATTACCTATCAACGTTAAATGTAGATGCTTTAATATATGGAGAACCAACAATTATTACAATTTTAAGAGAAGAGAATTTAGATTTCAAACTTCAATGGGATCCACATACATTAGCAACAAATTCATTCTCATGTAATTATTGGGGGAAACGTGGAGCATATAGAACATGTCTTTCAAAAGAATTAACAATCGATGAAATTCTTGAAATTACTGGAAAAAGTGAGTATGAGATTGAAGTTCAGGTACAAGGAATGCTTTGTATGTTCCAATCAGTAAGAAAATTAGTTGATAATTACTTCATGTACAGTGGTAAAGAAAAATATATCGAGGAATATAGCAATTCGAAAAAATTATTCTTATATAGCCAAGATAGAAATGAACGTTACCCAATTTTTGAAGATTCTAACGGAACACATATTATGAGTGCAAACGATATTTGTGCTATTGAAGAATTAGATCGTCTAATAGAAGCAGGAGTATCTGCATTTAAAATTGAGGGTGTTCTAAAAGATGAAGATTACATTACAGAAGTAGTAACGATTTATCGTGATGCTATTGATCTTTATTACGAAGATAAAGAAGCATACGAAGATGAAAAACAAGATTTCTATAATGATATAGAAATAATTAAACCGAAATATAGAGAAGTTGACTTAGGATTCTTCTACAAGAAAACTATGTACTAATCATATTTTTGGATTTTGAAAAAGGATAAGGTTTCCTATCTAAAACCTAATAAAAAAGACAAGGAGGATGGGTCATACTTGAATGTGACCTAAACTTATGGCAATACCAAATATTTCAGAAATTAGAGACGGCAAGAGAGTAATAACAAAAAAACCAGAACTACTGCTTCCAGCAGGAAACTTAGAAAAATTAAAAATAGCTATTCACTACGGAGCAGACGCTGTGTTCTTAGGTGGACAGGAGTTTGGACTTCGTAGTAACGCAGATAACTTTACGATTGAAGAAATAAAAGAAGGTTGTGAATTTGCTGCAAAATATGGAGCTGATATTTATGTAACAGCGAATATCATCGCGCACGATGAAAACTTTGAGGGATTAGATGAATTTTTAATGGCACTTCAAGATGCAGGTGTTAGAGGAATAATCGTTGCAGATCCATATATCATCGAAAGATGTAAAGCAGTTGCTCCGAAAGTAGAGGTACATATCAGTACACAACAATCTATCTCAAACTATAAAGAAGTTAGATATTGGGAAAGTGAAGGAGTACACCGTGTTGTATTAGCACGTGAAACAGGATATGAAGAAATAAAAGAAATTCGTGAAAAAACAGATGTTGAGATTGAGATGTTTGTACACGGAGCAATGTGTATAGCATATTCAGGACGTTGTACTTTAAGTAACTACATGACGGCACGTGATAGTAACCGTGGAGGTTGTTGTCAATCATGTCGTTGGAACTATGACCTTTATGAAGAAGGAACTGATGAAGATACTAAGTTATTCGATGAAGGTGCAAATCCATATGCGATGAGTCCTAAAGATTTAACTTTAATTGAAGCAGTACCAGAAATTATTGAGTTGGGTATAGATTCATTAAAAGTTGAAGGGCGAATGAAATCTATTCACTATGTTGCGACAGTTGCAAGTGTGTATAGAAAACTAATTGACGATTATTGTGCAGATCCAGATAACTTTGAGATGACGCCAGAATATAAATTAGAATTATATAAATGTGCTAACCGAGATACAGCGATGTCATTCTTCTATGAAATACCTAAGTATTCTGAACAGATGTTTGGAAATGAGGGTGGTAAGAAAACAAATTATGATTTCGTTGGACAAGTTCTTCACTATGATGAAGAAACTCAAATTGCAACAATTCAACAACGTAACTTCTTTAAAACAGGTCAAGAAGTTGAATTCTTTGGACCTGAGATTGATACTTTTAGACAGGTTATCGGGGAAATTTATGATGAAGATGGTGAATTGTTAGATGCAGCAAGACATCCACTTCAAATTATTAGAACAAAATTAGACTCTAGAGTATTTAAAAGCAATATGATGCGAAAGGAAATGGGACGATAATGACTACAAAACGACCAAAAATTATTGGTATTGTTGGGGGAAGCGGTAGTGGTAAAACAACCGTTACTAAAAGAATTATAGACGAGCTTACTCAAGATAAAGTTGCTTTAATTGAGCAAGATTATTATTATAAAGATCAAAGCCATATGACTATGGATGAAAGAGTTAAAACAAATTATGATCATCCGAGTGCATTTGACAATGAATTACTTTATAATCATTTATTAGAATTAATTGAAGGGAAAGCTGTCGAGCTTCCGGTTTATGATTATGTAAATCACACTCGTAGTAAAGAACAAAAACACCAAGAACCTAAAGATGTAATTATAATTGAAGGTATGTTTGGATTGTATTCAGAAAAACTACGTGAGTTAATGGATATTAAAATTTTCGTTGACACGCCAAGTGATCTTCGTATTCTAAGACGATTATTACGTGATATTAATGAACGTGGAAGAACTGTAGAATCAGTAATTAATCAATATTTAGTGTCTGTAAGACCGATGCATGAAAAATATATTAAACCAACTAAACAATATGCAGATATTATTGTTCCAGATGGTGGATATAACGATATAGCTATCGACATTTTAATAACAAAAATTAAATCGCTACTAGCAAAATAATTAAAAAAAAGATATAATATAGAGTAGACTAAAAAAAGGAGTACCACTATGGCTTTAGAAGAAAAATTAGAATATCAAATGACCCAAGAAGGTTATGACAAACTTGTTGAAGAATTAGAACATTATAAAAAAGTAAAACGTCCAGAAGTAATTGAAAAAATTAAAATTGCACGTAGTTTCGGGGATTTATCTGAGAACTCTGAGTACGATGCAGCAAAAGATGAACAAGGATTTATCGAACAAAGAATTCTAGAAATGGAACAAATGATTCGTTATGCTGTTATTATCGAATTAGATGAAAAATCAAGTGCAATTCGTCTTGGTAACACAGTAACTTATCAAGAATTACCTGATGGTTTAACTGAAACTTATAAAATCGTAGGTAGTGCGGAAGCTAACCCATTTGAATACAAAATTTCAAATGAATCTCCAGTAGCACAAGCTTTATTAGGAAAAGAAGTAGGAGATGTTGCGAAAGTATCATTACCAACTGGACCTGAAGATTCAATGGATATCAAAATTCTAGCGGTAGAATAGTATTATGATAGCATTAATCGGTGCAATGCCAGAAGAAGTGGCTATAATAAAAGAAAAAATAGAAAATTTACAAGAGAAAAAAATAGCACATGTAACATTTTATGAAGGTAAATATGAAGGACGAGATATTGTTCTTATGTTAAGTTTACCTGGGAAGGTGAATGCTGCTATTGCTACAACTCTATTATTAGATCACTATAAACCAGGGTATGTGATTAATATTGGTACATGTGGTGCACTGCAAGGTGATATGGAAATTGGTGATATGATTGTTGCTACAGAGGTGAGACATTTTGATGTTGATGCAACAGAATTTGGCTATGAAATTGGTCAAGTTCCACAAATGCCAGCAGCATATAAGAGTGATGAAAAATTACAAAAATTAGCTTCTGAAATCAACTTACCAAATCATAATATTCACTTTGGTTTAGTAGGAACATCAGATTCATTTATCTCTAATAAAGAGTTGAAAAAAGGAATATTAAAAAACTTTCCTAATATGCAAGTAGTTGAGATGGAAGCAGCAGCGATTGCTCAAGCTTGTTACCAATTTGGAACAAAATTTATAGTTTGCCGTAGCGTAAGTGATAAAGCGGAAGAAGGAACGCGAGTTACCTTTGATGAATTCTTACAAATAGCAGCAGTAAACTCATCTATATTAACTACAGAACTAATTAAAAAACTTTAAAATTAATTATAGATCAGCAAAGGAGAGCAAAAGCTTTTCTTTGCTGTAATATTTATATGAAGTAGGAGGGAAAGTATGATAACTATATTATCGAAATTATTTTTAGTATTAACAGCTGAAAAACTTCCGCGATATACTTTGAAATCAATAAAAAGTGGTGGCTATACAAAAGAAGAACTAGATATAATCTGTAAAATTGTAAAAGATGATTATACAAGATATAAAAAAGGTTTCAGAGCTGCAGTAGCAGCAGGTTTTTTTTCAGTTGCACTTATATTAGCTCTTGGAGTCTATCAAGGAGCCCCTGGAACATTTTTAATTGAGATGTTAATTTTGTATATTGTAATATTTACATTGATGTTTATTTTGATTTATGTACAAAAAGTTAATAAAATTCGAAAAACATTTTTAAAAGCAGTTAAAAAAGGTTATCCAGAATTATATAATGAATATGAAGATAAGTTATATGAATATGTAGATTAGAAAATGTTATAGTCATAATTTTATGTAATTAATTGTATTGAAAAAAAAGCTATAAAATGTTAAGATAAAGTAGATAAATATTATTTAAGGAAAAGAAAAATGAAAAATATTACTGAAAGAAGATCCTTTAATTATTTGAAGAATTTAGTTCAGATAAGTTTGGGATTATTGATATTTTATTTAATTTTTTCCTATTTTAAAAAAGAGATAGTTAGTTTAGATTTTAAAAAAATACATCATCTTACCTTAACTATAGGAGAGGTGAAATTTTTAGTAGTTTTATTATTCGGTTTATTCGGTATAAGTATTTTGTGTCTTTATGATTATTTTGTCCTTAAAGCCATTAATTTAACGAAAAATATGTCTTCATTCCGTATTTTTAAAATCAGCTTTATGACTAACACACTGAATATGGTTCTGGGTTTTGGTGGCTTTATTGGTGCTGGACTTAGATATTATATGTATAAACCTTATACAAAAAACGGAAAAACATTATTTACTGCGATAGGAATGATTTTAATTTCTATGCTTTCAGGTATTAGTTTGTTATCAATTTTTGTGGTTCTTAATGTATTTCCAGGTCAGGCGTTATATGCTGATAATAAAATTTTTTATTATTCTTTAATTCTAATGTCATTATTTTTACCTTTGTATCTATTCTTTAATTTAAGAAAACCAAGAATTAGAACGGATAGATACTTAAGTGTTAAATTAACGGTGATTTCTTTTTTAGAATGGGTTTTTGCGGCCCTTATCATACTAATGATTTTATATTTTTATACAGGTGATTTAGTTGCTGATAAGGAATTGCAAATAATGGGAGTTATAATAGTAGCTTCAATAGTGGGCTTATTAACTATGATTCCTGGAGGATTAGGTACTTTTGATACATTAGTCCTAATTGGTCTTAAAAACTTAGGAATTAATCCAGAAATAATAGGAGCAACTATTGTAATATACAGATTATCATATTATGTTGTTCCATTTTCTATAGGATGTCTAATGTTTTTAAGTGAAGGAATAAGAATTATAAAAAATAAATTTACGAGAGGAGAAAAGTTATGATTTCAATAGTAATTTACGCGATTTTAGCCTACCTTATTGGGAATATAATGGGTGGGAAATTATTAGAAAAAATATATAAAGAAGAATTTACTAATAAAGGATCAGGTAATGCTGGTGCTAGAAATGCAGGACGAATTTTAGGTCCTAGATCGTTTTTATTTGTATTAGCTGTAGATTTCTTCAAAGGATTTTTCGTAGTTATCCTTTTAAAGATTTTAGCTGTTGATTCTAAAATAATATATATATGCATAGTTTTAGTATTATTAGGGCATATAAAACCTATTGTCTTTAAGTTTAAAGGTGGGAAAGGTGTTGCTACATTTTTTGGCTGTCTAGCAGCTTTATCAATTAATTTATTCTTAATTATGATACTTTGTACATTAGTTATTGCAATTATCGTAAAAAGTTTAACGATTGGATTCTATTCAAGTCTTCCATTCGTAACGTATATTAACTATGTTGAAAACCCATCATTTTTAATTTTAGGAATATTTATTTTAACCGTTGTATTAATAGGTGTAGTAGCGGTTGAAGACATAGAAAATTCATTTGATAAATATTTTAGTGTAAGAAAAATTAAGAAATCAGTTCGATAGCGAGCTGATTTCTTTTTTTGTTATTTAGAATTGTTTTTTCGTAGTTCTTGTCTTATAAGCAGAGTACGGTTAATATGAAGTATTGCAGATATTAGGAGTAAAATTCCAGAAATTGTATATGCAGCATAGGTGTATTCTATACTTCTAATTTTACTAATAAAATTTAAAGGGATTGTTAAGTATGCTATTAGTACTGCTGTAGTGTAAATAAATTGTTCATAAATTAAAAGATTCAAGATTTTATTTGTTTTTATTAATAACTTATTTTTTTCTTGAAAATATCTTACAAAACTCGCGTAGATACATATCGGAATAGTTAAGTAGAAATAGATGATGTTTTTTGTATAAAAAAATGCTGAAACTAGTATGATTAAAATAGGAAAAGTAATGATTAAGCATTTGTTATATTTCATATAATTCCCTCCCTTTTTTATATGAAAAGTAATATATAAAGAATAATAAAAGTAGAATTGATTAAGTTTTAAATTCTTAATTTCAATTTTATTATAACACAATATCCACAATTAAGAGAATATTGTATTTAGTACTTTTGTATAATTATAATTTAAGATATGATTTCTTCTATAAAAATAAAAAAACATCGAGAAACTTAAATGTTACTTAGTTGATGGAACACTTGTAAGTGAATAATATATTGTAATGTAATAGGTAGAATATTATATTAAGATGTGATTCTACCTATTAATTGCAATAATTATGAAATTGTCTCTATTACGATTTACCAGTTATAAATCGTAATAGTTACTTAAGACGAGAATCTATTGACTTGTTATATAAAACAATATAAAATTTAAGTATAGAATAAAAATACGGAGGCGGTAAAGATGACTAAATGTGAATGCGAACACCACTGTCACTGTCATGATGCAGTAGAAGATTGCAAATGTGGAAATTGTGTTGAAGGAACTTGTGACTGTAAAGAAGGTTGTGCATGCGGATGCCACAATGCAAAAGAAGATTGTGAATGTGGAAATTGCAAAACTGGTGATTGTCACTGTGATAAACACGCTGCATAGTTAAAGATGAGATCTGAGAAAGTGTCAGATCTCTCTTTTTTTGGGCTGGTATAAGTATATATAGTATTATGAACTGGGAATAATTATAATGAATGATATTTTTATATGATGAGTAGCTTAATCACAATCAAAAATCTTAATAATTAACACACATTAGTGCATTTAATAGGTTACTTCGTGAAAATTTGAAGTTTACATAATTGCTGAAGAATAATTAATTAACTTCAATTTTTAAGTGTTAAAAAGTATATAAACATATAGGAAAACGCTTCACATTAAACTTATTATTCTTGATTAATTTCTTAATAAACAACATAATTTTCTAAAAAACCTATTTTTATTATCTTTAATTAGTTTATTTTTATTCTGTATCTATAAAAATTTAAAGAGAGTTTATATAAAGTGTAGAATAAGAAAAATGATATTATATGCAAACGAAAGAAATCTGTCTCACTCTGTTTTTCAATTATAATGGATTGTAGTAGTACAGAGTTAAAAAATATTACTGAGATAAATATTGTTATTTTATTGAGTTCATTGATTTGACTTTTTTTCGAAAACGTTGTATATTATTATAGTAATATATGATTAAAACATAATTTATACACATTTATATATATACAAACTTTGGAGGTTATTATGGTAAAAACATCAAAAGATTTAACTAAACAAGAGCATTTAGAAATGTATGAACTAATGCACCTTATTAGAGATTTTGATATGGAGTTAAGTAAACTATACTCTCGTGGTCTAGTTCACGGTATGACTCACTATTCAGTAGGAGAGGAAGCTGCTAACGTTGGAGCTATTTATCCGTTAAGAAAAGAAGACTTAATGTTTTCTAACCACCGTGGTCACGGTCAAACAATTGCTAAAGGTATTGAAATTGACCGTATGATGGCTGAAATCCTTGGTAAAGAAACAGGTCAATGTAAAGGACGTGGAGGAAGTATGCACGTTTATGACCTTGAACAAGGAAACATGGGATGTAACGGTATCGTTGGTGGAGGACACGGTCTAAGTACTGGTGCCGCTCTAGCTCAAAAAATGAAAAAAACTGGTAATATTGTAATTTGCTGTATGGGTGATGGAGCTACTAACGAAGGAAGCTTCCACGAATGTTTAAATATGGCATCTAACTGGGATTTACCACTTATTTTCTACGTGATTAACAATAAATATGGTATCTCAATGGCTCAAGAAAGATGTATGCGTGTTGAAAAGATTACTGAACGTGCTGCTTCATACAGAATCAAAGGAATCCATGTTGAGGATGGTAACGATGTGTTAGCTGTATATGATGCAATGCAAGAAGCTATCGAGCACACTAGAAGTGGAAAAGGTCCTGTTTTAGTTGAAGCAGTATCTTATAGATGGTTTGGACACTCAGCTTCAGATGCTGGTAAATACCGTAGTCGTGAAGAAGTAGCAGAATGGAAACTTAAAGATCCTAACGTAAAATATAAAAACTACTTATTAGAAAATGGAATTGCTACAGAAGAAGAATTAAAAGAAATCGAAGATAGATCAAAAGCAACTATCGATGATGCTGTAGAATTTGCTAAAGAATCACCATTTGCTGATGGTTCAATTGCATTCCAAGATAACTACGCTGACTAATATTTTAGGTTAAAATAATTTAAATAATATTTTATATAATAGGAGATTAATAGTTATGACTAAAGAAACAAAAATTATGACAGTTCGTGAAGCCATAAAAGAAGCTATGACTCACGAAATGCGTGAAGATGAAAATGTATTTTTAATGGGTGAAGATGTTGGTATCTTCGGTGGTGACTTCGGTACTACAGTAGGAATGTTAGAAGAATTCGGTTCTGAACGTGTTATCGATACACCAATCAGTGAAGCTGCTATTTGTGGTGCTGCTGCAGGTGCTGCTTCAGTTGGTATGCGTCCAATCGTAGACGTAACATTCATGGACTTTGTAACAATTGGTATGGATGCTATCGTTAACCAAGCAGCGCCAATGCGTTATATGCTAGGAGGAGAAGTACAAGTACCAGTAGTATATCGTTGTGCATCAGGTGCTGGAACAGGTGCTGCGGCTCAACATACTAAAGCTCTAGAAGCTTGGTTCTGTCACATTCCTGGTCTTAAAGTAGTAGCGCCAGGTACAGCAGGAGATGTTTATTCAATTTTAAGAGCTGCAATTAGAGATAACAACCCTGTTATCTACATCGAACCAAAAGCGTTATTCGGACGTAAAGGTGAAGTAGAAGTAGGTAAAATTGGTGTAATCGGAAAAGGTGACATCAAAGCAGAAGGTACTGATGTAACATTAGTATCATGGGGAAGAATGTTAGAGCGTAGCTTAAAAGCTGCTGAAGAGTTAAAAGAAGAAGGAATTTCAGTAGAAGTAGTTGACCCAATTACATTAGTACCATTAGATACAGACTTAATCGTTAAATCTGTACAAAAAACAGGAAAATTAGTTGTATGTCACGACTCATTCAAAACTGGTGGATTCGGTGGAGAAATCGTTGCTCGTATCGCAGAAAGTGATGCATTTGATTTCTTAGATAGCCCAATTTACCGTGTTGCAGGAGCTGACACACACATTCCATCAGCTAAAAACTTAGAAAAATTAGTTGTGCCTGATGTAGAAGACATCAAAGAAACAATTAAAAAAGCTGTAAATAAAAAATAAAAATTTAGTTAGCGAAGGATGTGAATAAAACATGGCAGTAGAGGTTATTATGCCAAAAGCCGGTAGTGAAATGGAAGAGGGCGAAATCGTACAATGGTTCAAAAATGAAGGTGACCATGTCGAAGCAGGTGAAGTCCTATTAGAAATCGTAACAGATAAAGTAAATATGGAAGTTGAAGCTGATGCCAGCGGAACATTATTAAAAATATTAGCACAAGCAGGAGATGTTGTACCAGTAGTTCAAACAATCGCATGGATTGGTGAACCAGGTGAAGCAATTCCTGGGGCAACTTCAACAGGAGAAGTAGCTCTAGCAGAAACTGTTGTTGAGAAAAAAGTTGATCATACACCAGTTAAAGAAGTAGAAGTAATTGATTATTCAGGCCTTCGTGCTACACCAGCAGCTAGAGCATATGCTCGTGAAAAAGGAATTGACTTATCTAAAGTTAAAGGAACAGGTGCAAAAGGTCGTATCCACAAGGATGATGTTTTAGATTACAAACTAAACTCTAAAGTTAAAATTTCTCCACTTGCAGCACGTATTGCTCAAGTTGAAGGAATCAATACAGAAAGTATCGCTGGAACAGGACCAAATGGTAAAATCATGAAAGCTGACGTTCTTTCAGTACTTAACGGTACACCTAAAGCAGAACCAGCTAAAAAAGAAGAAATTGCTCAACCAGGTAAAAAATCTGTTAAAGCGCCAAATGAAAATCAATGGGGAATCGTTGAAACTGTACCAATGTCACCAATGCGTAAAGTTATTTCTAAACGTATGAGCGAATCTTACTTCAGCGCACCAACATTTGTAGTTAATGTTGAAGTTGATATGACAGAATTATTAGCTTTACGTAAAAAAGTTGTTGATGCAATCATCGAAGAAACTGGTAAAAAAGCAACAGTTACAGACTTTATTTCATTAGCGGTAATTAAATCATTAATGAAACACCCATATGTAAATGCTTCATTATCAAGTGATGAAAAAGAAATGTATTTACACCACTATGTAAACTTATCAATCGCTGTTGGTATGGATAGTGGATTAGTAGTACCAGTAATTAAAGGTGCAGATAAGATGAGTCTTAAAGAGCTTGTAGTAGCATCTAAAGAAATCACAACTAAAGCTCTTGCTGGTAAATTAAAACCAGATGAAATGGCAGACTCAACATTTACAATCAGTAACTTAGGTATGTATGGAGTTAAAAGCTTCGTGCCAATCATTAACCAACCAAATACAGCTATTTTAGGTGTAAGTGCTACTGTTCAAAAACCTGTAGTATTAAATGGTGAAGTTACTGTAAGACCAATTATGACATTAACATTAACAGCGGACCACCGTGTTGTTGACGGATTAGAAGGAGCTAAATTCATGAAGACTCTGAAAGAAGCTATCGAAAATCCACTATCATTACTAATTTAATAAAGTTATATGATATAATAGAAGAAAATAAGAGAAAAGTGTATTAAGGAGTGATTATAACATGGCAGTAGAAGTTATTATGCCAAAAGCCGGAAGTGAAATGGAAGAAGGCGAAATCGTACAATGGTTTAAGCAAGAAGGTGACGAAGTAAAAGAAGGTGAAGTCCTACTTGAAATCGTAACTGACAAAGTTAATATGGAAGTTGAAGCTGAAGCAAGTGGAACATTATTAAAAATTCTTCACCCAGCTGGATCAACTGTACCAGTAGTTCAAACAATCGCTTGGATTGGACAACCTGGTGAAGCAGTACCAGGAGCTGATGGAGCAACTGCAGCAGCTCAAGAAGTTGTTAAAGAAGTAGCAGCTGATGTTAAAGTACCTGAAACTAAAGCAGAAGAAGTATTACCAAAACGTGAACGTCGTGGAGAATATGATGTAGCAGTTATCGGTGGTGGTCCTGCTGGATATGTAGCAGCTATTAAAGCGGCTCAATTAGGAGGAAAAGTAGCATTAGTAGAAAACCGTGAACTTGGTGGAACATGTCTAAACCGTGGATGTATTCCAACAAAAACATTCTTACACAATGCTGAAATTATTAACTACATCCGTTCTGCAAAAGATCGTGGTATCAAACTTGTAAATGATGCATTTACAGTTGATATGGAACAAACTGTAGCAGTTAAAAACAAAGTATCTAAAACTCTATCTGGTGGAGTAGCTGGATTACTTAAATCTTACGGTGTTAAAGTATTTAACGGTGTAGGAAGTCTAACAGCTGATAAGAAAATCGTTGTTGACGAAAAAGAAACTATCGATGCTGATAACGTAATTTTAGCTGGTGGTTCTAAAGTAAGTAGAATTAACATTCCAGGAATGGATAGCGATAAAGTACTTACAAGTGATGAGTTCTTAGATATTACTGAAGTACCATCTCGTTTAGCAGTAATCGGAGGAGGAGTAATCGGTTCTGAATTAGGACAAGCATTCTCTACATTCGGTTCTAAAGTAACTATCGTTGAGATGGCTGATCGTCTAATTGCTAACATGGATAAAGATGCATCTGTAGCGTTAGAAAAACAATTCAGAAAACAAGGTATTGAAGTTCTTACATCAACTAAATTATTAGAAATTGTTGACAAAGGTCACGAAGTAGTAGTTAAAGTTGAAGGAAAAGAAGATATCGTAGTTGATAAAGTATTACTATCTATCGGACGTGTTCCAGATAACACATGTCTTGGAGAATTAGCTGATAAATTCGAAATGGAACGTGGACGTGTTAAAGTTGACGAATACATGGAAACTTCTATTAAAGGAATTTACGCTCCTGGAGATATTAACGGAGTTAAAATGTTAGCTCACGCAGCATTCAAGATGGGAGAAATCGCAGCTGAAAATGCAATGGGTCACCACAAAAAAGTTGATCTTAAAGCTACTCCAGCAGCAATCTACACTCACCCTGAAATCGCAATGGTTGGTTTAACTGAAGACCAAGCTCGTGAAAAATATGATGTTAAAGTTGGTAGATTCAACTTTGGAGCTAACGGACGTTCATTAGCATCTAACCACGGAGAAGGATTCGTTAAAGTAATTATGGATACTAAATACAGAGAAATCTTAGGTATCCACATTGTAGGACCAGTTGCAGCTGAAATTATCAACGAAGGTTCAACATTAATCCAAACAGAAATGACAATTGATGATGTTATGGATATTATCCATGGTCACCCAACATACTCAGAAGCTTTATATGAAGCAATGGCTGACTGTATCGATATGTGTATCCATGCACCTAAGAAAAAATCAAAATAATTTTATTAATGAAGAAAGCAACTAGATTTCTAGTTGCTTTTTTTGTGATTTCTTCATTAAGTTTGTACTATAAATTTATGAAAAAACAAAAATGGGAGTGACTCAAAAATCGTGATTTGATATGTACCCCTTTTACTGGACAAACCAGTGAAAGGGGTATTTTTATGCGTTATAGTTTTGAATTTAAAGTAAAATGTGTTGAGATGTATGAAAGAGGGGAATATCCAGAAACACCGAACGGAATAACCACTAGAAAATTTAAAGATACTATTAGAAAATGGAAAAGAATGGTTGATTCGTTAGGAGTAAGTGTCTTGCGACATAAAACAAAAAATAAGAAGTGGAATCCAGAAGAAAAACTAG
>NZ_JBSMTL010000013.1:0-44605 GCF_054054385.1 Gemella taiwanensis | reverse complement strand
ATGAAGTTTTCGTCTGGTGGCGATAGCGAAGAGGACACACCTGTACCCATACCGAACACAGAAGTTAAGCTCTTTAGCGTCGAATGTAGTTGGGCTTACGCCCTGTGAGACTAGAACGTTGCCAGGCAACAGTGAGGGCCTTCCTTTTGGAAGGTTCTTTTTTTATTTTAATTTCATATATTTTGATTTTCTTTCAAAAATAGAGTATCATAGTATAGTAATATATAATTGGAGGTTTGAGCATGTTTTATTTAGAAGATGAAAAAACATTAGTACTTACTAGTGAGAATAAAAAAGACATATTGAACGCATTAAAATTGATTAATAAAATTTCAGATAATAAAAGTATTAAAGTTGCATACATAAAAATTTTAGAGAAAGTTCTAGTATTTAATAAAGCAATAGAAACATATTATCATTCACAAAAGCCTGGATATAATGAAGTTTATCAGGAGAGATTAGACAACCTTGATAATAGTGCAGATGAATTTAGACGTATTAAAGCTGATTTAAAACCTAACTTTGATGAAATAATTGTTGATGAAGATTCAGTAAAAGAATTCAATACAATTTTATCTAGAATTGAAAGTAGAACTTCTATTCTTTTTGAAGATGAAAAAGAGTATAGTTTCAATAATTATCTAGTAACTTTAATCAATAATAAGAAACTTGATGAATTTATATGGTTAAATACATTGTATAATATTTACAAAGATGGTAAGAGTTTAAATGATATAGTTCAAGATTATCAAAAATTAAGTGATGTTGAATACTCAGATCTTTATAAGATTTATCTTTTTGTAACTGATTATAATATTAATAAATTGTTATTAAAAAATGAATCTCAAATCATTAATAATGAGTATCTAGAAGATTTCGAATCATTCTTTAATTATATGTATGAATTAATAGATGATTTGAGAACTTTTGTGGCTAAAAATGATAAAAAAAATATACTTAGTTTTTCAACAAAAATTGAAAGTTATACTAATATAAATACACCAACTAAAGAGGAATTTCTAGAATGTGTGTACAAAGTATTTAATTTCTTAAGAGCACTTTATGAAAATGATAATGCAAAATTGCTTTTATCTAATATATATCCAATTTTAGTAAAATCTTTCTTTGCACCATTGAGAAACGATGATAAGATTAAATATGATTATAATCAAGATTTCATCTATGCTTTAGAATATACGCAAATAATTATAGAAGTAATGGATGAAAAACATGAGTAATATTTTTTCTGTTAAGGATTTTTATTGTGTTTATAATGACTATGATATTTCAGAATACTCTAAAGAGTTAAACTTACTATATCTACCATTATTAGGTAATGATGCTATAAGTTTATATAATTTTTTAGGGAGTAAAATGCTTAGTGACAAAAATCTTTCAAAGAATTATTTACACTACGATATATTAGATAATTTAGCTTTATCTAATCATAAGTTCATTGTCGCAAGAAAGAAATTGGAAGCAATTGGTCTACTTCAAACTTTTTATATTGATAACAACGGAGTAGGTCAATTTGTTTATAAGATTAAGCAAGCTTTAAATTTTTCTCAATTCTTCGGAACACCTGTTTTGGCTCAATTATTAGAAAACACTATAGGCACTGTTGAATATAAGGAATTAAGTAATTATTATTCCCTAGATAAAGTAAGTTTTAGAAGTTTTGAAGAAATAACTTCTAAGTTTTCAGATGTCTTCCATTTAGAAAACTTAAATGATTTTGGTTTTGATTATTTGGAAAATAAAGTTACTTCTGGTCCTAATTTTGATGAGTATTATTTTGATTTCGATAAATTAAATTATTATTTAGCAAATAGTTATCTAACTGAAGTTATCTCAAATGATGAAGTAAAGAACAAGATTTTAGGTTTGGCACATATTTATAAAATGGATTCTCAAGATATGGCAAAAGCTATAGAAAAATCTGTTGAAATTACTAATGGAGCAAGTGAAATTAATCTTAAAGTATTAACAGATTACATTGTTCAATTAAATGTTAATGTAAGAAAACAAGAAGTACCAACATTAGAACGTATGGTAAATAAAAATCTAACTAATATTGAGGAAGAGAAACTTACTGAGGAAGAATTGTTCATTAAAGAAGTAGATAATACAAACTTTATCACATTCCTTAATAAACAAAAAGGTATAGTAGTTTCTAATATTGACGCAAAGAATATCGGTGAATTACAAAGTAAGTATAATTTTCCTACAGGAGTTTTAAATATTTTATTAGAATATTCTATTAATCAGACAGGAAATAATTCTATACCTCATATCAATTATATTGATAAGATAGCTAGTTCTTGGAGTGCACAAAAACTTTTAGGTGCAAAGGATGCAATTGATTTTGTTAGAAATAATAGAAATTATAAGAAAAATATCGATACATCAAATAAAAAGACTTCTAAGCAACAAAAGAATTATGTGAATAATAAGAAAGGAAATTATGCACCGTTTCCTGAGTATCTTCAAAATCGTCAAAGTAATTTTAACGTTTCTAAGAAAAAAGAGAATCGTGTTGTTACTAAAGAAGATGAAGATGCATACAATAAGATGATGCAAGAATTAAATAATAAGAGGGATATGTAGTGAAAAAATTATCAAATATAGTTGCTAGCAATACTCAAGATTCGTTTAAGAGATTTATATCGGAAAAAGTTCTTAGTGATCCTGAAATTGTTAAGTTTATCCGTGACAATAATTTTACCAAAATAGATATAGAAAATAATCTTGAAAAGTTTTATCAATTTTATATTTCAAAAGATAAACTACTTAATATAGAGCATAAACCTAGGTTAGTTTTTAGTAATGAAGAAGTTAGTATTTTATACGAAGAGACTGAAGAGTACAAGCAAAAAGTAGCAAGTATGAAGACCTCAAATAAGGTGAAGACAGAGTTTATACCAAAAAGAGTTTTGACATACACTTTTGAAAATCTATCTAGGAATAGAGAAAAGGGTATGTTAGCGACAGAAATTATTAAAATTTGCAGAAGTATATTAAATGGTCAATCTTCTAGAGGTGTTTATGTATATGGACCAACGGGTACTGGTAAAACGTATTTAATGGGTTCTATATACAACTATTTTAAACAAAATGGAAAAGAACCAACTATTTTATATTATCCAGAATTTATTAGAAAGATAAAATCTAAAATAAGTGATAATAGTTATGATTTATATATAGATCTAGTTAGAGATGAAGAGATACTTATAATTGATGATATTGGTGCTGAAAATATTACTGAATTCATTCGTGATGAAGTATTAGGCCCAATTATTAATCATAGAGAAGCTGAAAAACTACCGACGTTCTTCTCATCTAATCTAAGTATAGATGATTTAGCTGAGTTATTATCGAATGGTAGAACAACAGTAGATAGAACAAAGGCATTAAGAATAGTAGAAAGAATACATTCTTTATGTTCATTACACTTTCTTGATGGTGAAAACGAAAGAGAATATTATAATTAAAATAAACCAAGTATTTATAAATTTTTATGTTTATAAATACTTGGTTATTTTTTTGGTAAAAAAATCAAAAAAATTCATTTTTTTTTCGAAATTAGTGGAAAAAAGTGGGGAAATGTGGTAAATTATAAAAGTAAGGTGGTGAGAAGTAGTGTTTATTGGTCAATATAATAATAAAATGGATGCCAAAGGAAGGCTTAGTATTCCAATAAAGTTCAGAGATGAACTAGGTGAAAAATTTATTATTACAAGAGGTCTAGACTCTTGTTTATTTGGCTATTCACTACAAGAGTGGCAAAAGGTGGAAAGTAAGATAAAATCACTGCCTATTACTAAGAAAAATGCTCGTACTTTCCAACGTTTCTTCTTTTCCGGAGCCACTGAAGTTGAAATAGATAAACAAGGAAGAATTAATATTCCAAACGCATTAATAGAACATGCTTTTTTAGATAAAGATTGTGTTGTTAATGGTTTGTCAAATAGGATAGAGATTTGGGATAAAAATCGTTGGGAAGATTTACTTGTTGAAAGTGAAGCTAGCGTAGAAGAAATAGCAGAAGAATTAGAAGATTTTGATTTTTAGGATGGATGAAAATGTTTAAACATTATAGTGTATTATTAAATGAAGCTGTAGAAGGCTTAAATATAAAAGAAGATGGTATATATGTCGATTGTACCTTAGGTGGAGCAGGACATAGTTTAGAAATTTTAAAACAATTAAAAAATGGAAAACTATATGCTTTTGATCAAGACAATGTAGCTTTAGAAAATGCCAAAAATAAATTAGCTGAATACAGTGATAAAGTTGTCTTTATTAAATCGAATTTTGTTAATTTAAAAGAAAAGTTAGCTGAACATGGTGTTCATGAGGTTGATGGGGTTTTATATGATTTAGGAGTATCATCACCGCAATTAGATACACCAGAAAGAGGTTTTAGTTACAACTATGATACTAAGTTAGATATGAGAATGGATACTGATGCAAAAATCAGTGCTTATGAAGTTGTTAATGAATATAGTTATCATGATTTAGTTAAAATATTTTACCGCTATGGAGAAGAGAATTTTTCGAAACAAATAGCAAGAAATATTGAGAAAAAACGTGAACAAAAACCTATTGAAACTACTTTTGAATTAGTAGAAATAATTAAAGAATCCATCCCAGCTGCTAAAAGAAGAACTGGAGGACATCCAGCTAAAAGAGTATTTCAAGCTATTCGTATTGCAGTGAACAATGAATTATCGGTATTTGAAGATTCACTTGAACAAGCAATTGATATCGTTAAAGTAGGAGGAAGAATATCTGTTATTACTTTCCATTCTTTAGAAGATAGAATTTGTAAACAAATATTTAATTCATACGCAAAGGCAAAAGATATTCCCAAAAATCTACCAGTTATGCCTGAAGAAAGTTTATCTAAATTAAAAGTAATTACGAGAAAACCTATATATCCTAGTGATATCGAATTAGAAGAGAATAATAGATCAAGAAGTGCCAAACTAAGGGTGGCAGAAGTACAGACAAAATAGAGGGGAGGAAAGATTTATGGCTACACTAAAGGTATATAGTAGAGAATATGGAGTACGAAAAGTACAAGAAAAAGTGAAATTTAATTTTTTGGAAAAAACTGCTTATGGAGTTTTTGTAGGAGTTATTTTACTTGCTAACGTAGTTATGTTAAACTATAAAGGAGAGATTTATTCACTACGAAGTTCTCAACAAAAAAATGATATAGTAATATCAGAAAAACAAAAAAATAACAATGAACAAAAAGTTATGATAAACAATCTGTCGTCTTACGAAAGAGTTAAAAAAATCGCTGAGACAGTAGGAATGAAAACTCAAAAAGATAGTATAAAGGTAGTGAGATAATTGATAAAACTTTTTAAGAAAATATTAACTTTAAAGTTTTTGGAAGATAGAAGAAGTTTAGAAAGAAAAGATTATATCTCTCGAGAAAGAACAAAAATTGTATTTTTTCTAATTTTTGTTTTTTTCTTTGTATGGATATTAATATTAAATATTGGACAAATGATGCTAATTGGAACTGTTAGGGGACATAACCTATCAGAGTTAGCAGATAAAAAGTATAAAATTGACAGTAGTTTACAACCTAATAGAGGGAAAATTTTCGATAGAAATGGGAATATATTAGCTGATAATATTGAGTCTTACAAAATTGTTGCGGTAGTGTCTGATAAAGCAACAGAGGATGATACAAATCCTCGACATGTTATTGACGTAGATAAAACCGCAGATGAATTATCTAAATTTATTAAATTAGATAAAAGTAAGATAAAAGAAATACTTAATAAAAAAGGTGTTTATCAAGTAGAATTTGGAACAGCCGGTAAGGATATTAGTGTTGAAGATAAGAAAAAAATAGAAGAGTTAAAACTTCCAGGTATTGAATTTATAGCAACAACAAAAAGATATTATCCTAACGGAAGTATGTTAGGAAACTTTTTAGGTTTTGCTCAAAATTCACCTGATAGCGATCTAATTACCGGTCGACTAGGAGTTGAAAAAACTTTTGACTACTATCTAAGAGGAAAAGAAGGACATATTACTTATGCTAAAGATGCATGGGGAAAAGTAGTTTCTAATATACCTAAAGTAGAGATTAAACCTGTTGATGGTGCGGATATCTATTTAACTATTGATAAAAATATTCAAGGATTTATTGATAATACTTTGAAAGATATTCAGGATAAATATGAACCAGAAAGTGCATTCGCGATAGCAATTAGTCCTAAAACAGGAGAAATACTAGGCTTAGGACAAACTCCAGCATTTAATCCAAATACTCAAGAAAATCTTTCAAGCGCTTGGTCGAATATATTCTATAACTCAGCGTATGAACCTGGTTCCACATTAAAAACTTTTACTATGTCACTAATGGTTGAAAATAATATTTATAAACCAGAAGCCTACTTTAGATCTGGTTCATACAAAGAAGAAGATGCTACTATTTTTGACTGGAATAAAACTGGATGGGGAACAATAACTCAACGTCATGGATTTCAACAATCTTCAAATACATTGATGTTAACACTTTTTAATGAATTAGGGACTGAAAAACTAAAAAGTGGTTTAGAAAGTTTTGGATTTGGAAAAAGTACGAATTCACTTTATGAAAATGAAGCAACAGGAGATTTAGTATTTAATAATAAATTATCTGCTTCTACTACTGTATTTGGTCAAGGTAGTACAGTTACGGCAATGCAGATGGTTCAAGCGGAGACAGCAATTTTAAACGATGGTCAAATGTTAGCACCGTATTTCTTACAGCGAGTTCATGATAAAACATTGGATAAAGATGTTAATATTGGGAAAAAAACAGTAGTTGGGAATCCAATATCAAAACAAACAGCAGATACAATGAAAGAAGAACTATACGGAGTTGTTAATGGAACTTGGGCACAAGGTGGTAAGCGATATGCCGTAGATAACTACAGTACGTCTGGTAAAACTGGAACCGCTCAGGTAGTAGATCCTAAGACAGGGACTTATTTTAAGAGTCCATTTGAGGTAATGCGCTCGTTTATTGGTTATGCACCAAGTGAAGATCCTCAAGTTATTTTATATGTAGGTATGAAATTACCGACAAAAGAGCTTGGAGCTAGTAGTGCATACGGAGCCTCTGAGATTTTTAAACCGATAATGGAAAATACATTAAATTATTTAAATGTAAAAAAATCAAATGATAGTGATACTGTAAAAAGTTATCAAATGGAAAATGTTGTAGGCGAGAACGTTAATTCAACAGTACTAAAATTACAACAAAAAACCAAAAATATCATAACAATTGGCTCTGGTAATAATATTATTGGACAATATCCTTCGGCTGATAATGTAATAAAACAAGATGAAAGAGTATTTCTGTTAGTTTCGGATAATAACATAGTATTACCTAATTTCATAGGATGGTCTAAGATTGATGTCATAAATTATGCTAAATTAGCCGGCTTAGATATTGAAACTGAAGGGAATGGGTTTGCAAAACAACAATCAATTCCTGCGCAGAGATTTATAAAAAAAGGGGACAAGATAAAAATAAAATTTAGTTAGGAGAACGAAATGAGTAATTCAGATTCAGTATTTGCTATATCGTTATTATTGGTAGCATTTTTTCTTACGGTACTAATGCTACCAAGATTAATCAAATATTTACATGTTCTAAAATTTGGACAAGCAATTAGAGAAGAAGGTCCACAAAGTCATATGCATAAAAAAGGTACACCAACAATGGGAGGAATATCTTTTATAGTTTCAATAGTAATTTCACTTATTATTGCAATGATTTTGGATAGTGGAAATATTCAATATTATATTTTATTTATTTATACAACTATCTCATTTTCAATTATTGGTTATATAGATGATATGCTTATCGTAGTTAAGAAGAAAAATGATGGACTTGCTCCAAGAAAAAAATTAATGCTACAAATACTATTTTCTGTAATATTTTATATCTTAGTTTCATTTATTTATAAAGATATAAATTATATCCATATCCCAGGATTAGATTATAATCTTAATATTTCATATTTATATCTGATCTTTTTAGTATTTTGGCAAACAGGATTTTCTAATGCGGTTAATTTAACTGATGGATTAGATGGT
The DNA here is from genome assembly GCF_054054385.1 of Gemella taiwanensis. Taxonomy (NCBI): domain Bacteria; kingdom Bacillati; phylum Bacillota; class Bacilli; order Caryophanales; family Gemellaceae; genus Gemella; species Gemella taiwanensis. Next base: position 36,490 of record NZ_JBSMTL010000013.1, on the reverse strand, counting down.
CTAGCAACAAGTGTGACAATTATTACCACTAGTACATTTGCTTTATTAGCATACAAGGAAAATAATTTTCCTGTATTAGTTTTCTGTCTGACTATAGTTGGAGCACTTTTAGGATTTTTATTATTTAATAAAAATCCAGCAAAAATCTTTATGGGGGATACTGGATCTTTAGCTTTAGGTGGAATTTTAGCTGCGATTTCAGTAATCTTACATAAAGAGATAGCATTCTTATTTATAGGTTTAGTATATATACTTGAGACTTTATCTGTAATAATTCAGGTGGCTTACTTCAAAAAAACAGGAAAAAGAATTTTCAAAATGTCACCTTTACATCATCATTTCGAATTATCTGGGTATGGTGAAGTAAAAACTGTTTATATTTTTGTAATCATAGCTATGATATCATCTGCTATAGGTTACTTTATAGGGGTTATTTAAAATGATTAATTTAAAAGATAAAAAAATATTAGTGTTAGGATTTGCAAGAAGTGGTTATTCAACTGCAAAAATCTTAAACAAACTTGGATATGATGTTACTTTAAATGCATATGATGATTTAAGTACCGATGAAAAAGCAGCTGAGTTGAAGGATTTAGGAGTTAAAGTAATTGATGGAGGTCATCCATTAGAACTTTTAGAAAATATTGATTTAATAGTAAAAAATCCAGGAATTAAATATCAAATAGAATTTTTACAAAAAGCAATTGACAAGAAAATTGATATTATAACTGAGATTGAGTTAGCAAACACATTGTTTAACATTGATATGGTAGCTATTACTGGAACAAACGGTAAAACAACTACTACACAGATGACATTCGATATTCTGAAAGCCGCAAAAAAAGATGTGTTCTTAGCTGGTAATATTGGATATCCTTCAATTGAAATCGCATATAACCATCCAAATTCATTATTAGTTACTGAAGTTTCATCATTCCAATTACAAGGCACAAAATATTTCAAACCATCGATAGCTGTAATTACTAATCTTGGTGTTGGGCATTTAGATTATCATGGTAGTGTTGAAAATTATCGGGATGCTAAAAGAAATATTTATAAAAATCAAGATAGTAATGATATCTTAATTTTGAATATTAATGAAAAAGATAAATATGATATAGAAAAAATTAATTCTAAAGTGCTATTTTATGATACAAAAGAAAATATAGAAGCAGATATCTATGTAAGAGATAATATGGTTATTTTTGAGAGTGAGGAATTATTTGATATAACTAAACTCTCACTTCCAGGTATGCATAATGTGGAAAATGCAATTAATGCTGCTGTGATATCATTTATAAAAGGTGCTGATAAAGAATCTATTAAGAGTGTTCTTTATGCTTTTAGTGGAGTAAAACACAGATTACAGTTTGTAGGAGAGCATAAAGGAGTAAAATTTTATAATGATTCAAAAGCTACAAATCCAGTTGCAACAACTAGAGCACTATCAGGATTTGAAAAAAATATAATACTTGTTTGTGGTGGACAAGATAGAGGAATAGATTTCAAAGAATTAATTCCATATCTACCAAGAGTAAAATCTATGGTAGTAGTAGGTGAAAGTAAAGAGATATTATATAACTTAGCTATTGATAATAATGTTGATTGTCATAAAGCAATTAAAATTGATGATGCTACTATTCTAGCAAATTCACTTGCAGAGAATGGTGATACAATATTATTATCACCAGCATGTGCATCGTGGGATCAATATAAGTGTTTTGAAGATCGTGGAGATGAATTTATAGCAACATTTAAGAAGATTATTCAAGAGGATTAAAAAACTATGAACAAGAAGAATAGGAAGTTACTTGAAAAAATGAACAAAGATAATCGTCGTAGTTCATTAGAAAAAATTAAAAGAAAAAAAAGGCGTGAAGTATTTTATATAGTAACTTTATTTTTAATTGTAATAGGAGTATTTGTGCTTTTATTTAGTAGTTATTTAAAATTAAAAACAATTGAAGTTGAAGGTAACAATCAAATTACTAAAGAAGAAATACTCGAGGCAGGGAACATTAACAAAAATCTTCGAACATGGTCTATAAAAGATGATGAAATTCAAAATAATATAAAATCAAGATTTGATATATTTAAATCAGTAACAGTAAAATCTAAATTGCCTTCTTCTATAAAAGTGCAGGTAGAAGAGTATAGTTTTATTGCACAAAATAAAAAAGAAGATGGTAGTTTAGAAATAATAATGGAAAATGGGAAACCATATTCTGGAAAAATTAGAAACAATTATAGTTTACCTATTATAGAAAATTTCAATGATGATAGTAATAAACTTGAAGAAGTTTACAAAAACTTAAATAAACTTAAACAGGAAGTACGATTACAAATATCTGAGATAATTAGTGATGAAAATGATAGACTAATTATTTATATGAAAGATGGTCAAAAAATTAAAGCGTTAAGAGCCAGCTTTGCAGATAAGTTGAATTACTATGAAGAAATATCTAAATATATTGAAGATAAAAATAATACTACTTTAAACTTAATAAACGGTGCATATCTTGAAACCCCAAAAACAGAAAAAGTGAGAAACGATAGTATTAAGAAATTACTTGCAAGACAGGGATTAAATGATGATGAGAAATCAAATAAAGATAATGAAAGTGTAGAAAAAGAAGAAAAACTACAACAAAGTAATAAATCTGAAAATTCTACTACAAATAGTCAAAGTAATTCTTCTAACAAGAACAATAATAGCAAACAACAATCAACACGTAATAAGAAAAATGAATAGTTATAAAAGCATCCTAAATTTTGTATTTTGGATGCTTTTTTTATTGAAAAATTATATAAAAGAAAAAAACTTATTCGTTATATTACAAATTGAAAATATTTTAATAAAATTTAATTTTTTTTGATGTTTTTCATATTTTTTTTTCTAATTTTATGTTATAATTTAGTATGTGTAAATAAAATATGTGTGTATTTACAATTTTATTATAATAACAAAGTTTAAAAGGAAGGAGTGTTTGACTTGAGTTCACAATTGTATACTTCAATAGATCTAGGATCATCTAGTATAAAAGTGATAATAGCAGATGTAGTATATGAAAAATTGAATATACTCGGTGTTGGTGTTGTAAAAACAACAGCTATTAAACGAGGGAACATTATTGATGTAGAATCTGCCTCTAGAGATATTCAAAAAGCAATAGATATTGCGAAAAGTGAAGCTAATAAGGACATAAGATCATTATATGTAGCAGTTCCAAGTATACACACTCATATTAAAAAAAGTGTAGCGGAAATTAAATTTGATACAAAACACGATATTGATGGTAGAGATATCGAAGAAGTAATTGAAGAAGCAAAAATACTACCATTACCACGAGAAAGAGAAGTGGTACAAGTAATTCCAGATTACTATCGTCTTGATGATATTGAAAATATTAGAAAACCAAAAGGAATGACTGTTCATAATTCATTTGAGGTAACAGGAAATAGAGTTTTAACATCTAAAACTCATCTTCACACAATATATAAAAGTATTGAAAATCTAAGATTAGATTGTAACGAGACATTCTGTACATCTCATTCATTAGGTGAATTACTATTAAATGATGAAGAAAAAGATTATGGATCAGTAATTATTGATATTGGAGCAGGACTTACGACTGTGAGTTATTTTGAAGATGGAATCCTTCAATTATCACAATCAATTGAGTTAGCAGGTGAAGATATTACACGTACAATATCAGATGTTTTAAATGTCCCATTAAAACGTGCAGAAGAGATAAAAGTTACTCAAGGGCATGCTTTTTATGACTTAGCATCACCACAAGTAATTATTGACTTAGATAATTTAGAACCAGATGAAGAACCATATACACAAAAAGAATTAGCAGATTACATTGAAGAAATTGTAGAAGAGATTATTTTACGTTCATTCGATGTATTAAGAAAAGCTGGTATAAATAGAGTAAAAGGTAACGTTGTGTTAACAGGTGGAACAACACTTATGCCTGGTGTTCTAGACTTAGCAAAAGATATGCTAAGAAAAATGAATGTAAGAATTGGGTCGCCAAAAATCATAGGAGCTAATTCACCAGAATTATCTGTTGTTGTAGGTACATTAACAAGTAGTTACAAAATTGAATCATTGTTTGGATATCAAGTAACTGATGAAGTGCCGACAATAAAAAATACAAATTCAACATTTGAAAATGTTTCTGCAGTGGAAGAAATTACAGTAAATAATTCAAAAGTTGAAGCACCAGTGATAAGTGAAACTCATGAAGATGTTCATGAAGAAGAAACTTATTATGAAGAAGAGAAAAAAGAAGAAGAGAAAAACTTTTTCGATAAAATAACTAAAATGTATAATTCGTTTTTTGAATAATAATCAGGAGGAAATAAAGAATGTTTGAAGAATTTGATCAATCAGCAGTAATTAAAGTAGTAGGTGTTGGTGGCGGTGGTGGTAACGCCGTTGACCGAATGGTAGAAAGTGGAATTCAAAATGTTGAATTCATCGCAGTAAATACAGATGCTCAAGCTTTAAAACGCTCTAAAGCAGACGTAAGAATTCAAATCGGTGAAAAATTAACAAAAGGTCTTGGTGCAGGTGCTAACCCTGAAGTAGGGCGTAAAGCTGCTGAAGAAACTAAAGATAAAATTGAAGAAGCGCTAGAAGGAGCAGATATGGTATTCGTTACTTCTGGTATGGGTGGAGGAACTGGTACAGGTGCAGCTCCAATCGTAGCAGGTATTGCTAAAGAATTAGGTGCTTTAACTGTAGGTGTTGTTACTCGTCCATTCAACTTTGAAGGTAAAAAACGTCAAGTACAATCTACAGCTGGAATTAACTCACTTAAAGGTGCTGTAGATACACTTATCGTTATTCCTAACGATAGATTATTAGATATCGTAGATAAATCTACTCCAATGATGCAAGCTTTCGTTGAAGCTGATAATGTGTTACGTCAAGGGGTTCAAGGTATTTCTGATTTAATTAATGTTTCTGGTACAGTTAACCTTGACTTTGCTGATGTTAAAGCAATTATGGCTGACCAAGGTTCTGCATTAATGGGTATCGGGGTAGCTTCAGGTGAAAACAGAGCTATCGAAGCAGCTAAAAAAGCTATTTCATCTCCATTACTTGAAACATCAATCGTTGGAGCTAAAGGTGTGTTATTAAACATTACTGGTGGTCCATCATTAAGTTTATTTGAAGCTCAAGCGGCTGCAAGTATCGTTCAAGAAGCAAGTGATGACGAAGTGAACATGATCTTCGGAACAGTGTTTAACGAAGAATTAGAAAAAACTGATGAAATCATCGTTACAGTAATTGCTACTGGATTTGAAGAAGATGGAGTAAGTGTTGAAAGAGATATCTTAGCACAACGTCCAGCTCAACCAGAAGCTAGCTCATTCACAAGTGGTTACGGTAAAAACGAAGTAGAACAAGAAATGTACCCACGTCCAAGAAGAAGAACAAGAAGAGAAATCTAATAAAAAGAAAGAAAATCGGATAAATATCTGATTTTCTTTTTATATGCTTATGCTTCATTTTAGAAATATATATTTTATAATATTTAATTAAACATCCTGATAAAGTTGTTTTTTATCAGGATTTTTTTGAATTTTATTCTATTAAAATAAATTTTATATCAAAGTTGATTCCATGTTTTAAAGTGTTGTATATAAATGATTTATTAAGAGCTGTATTACAAAATTTTAGTAAATCATTTTCATCGTAATCAGCATATAGATAATATGTAATATTACAAAAATCTATTTTTGGTTCTTCATTGTATCCTTTAACACCGATTAGAGAAAGTGGATTTTTCAAATTTAGATGTATTTTTCCTTCAAGTTCTTCAATATCAATATTAAGTTGTTTGCTTTGTGATACAATACTATGGGCAATTCCACCTAAGATAGAAGCCGCAAAATAATTAATACTACTCGCATAATCAGCATTAATATCAAAACTAATTTCGCTAGATATATTTATACAATCATTATTAGTGTACATCTTAAATATATTACTAGATAAAATTCCTCTAAAAGTTAAATCATAATTTTTAGATTCATATAGATTACTCATATAGTTTCCTCAATGTATCTTTAGCTTCATTTAGGCGAGCTAATTTTTTATCAATTATCTCCATTGTACTTACCGGTCTATTTGCAAATGTAGCAAAACCACAGTCAGGATTTAACCAAATTCTTTCTTTAGGAATATATTGCATTACTTCTTCTACACGATTTAAGATATCTTCTAATGGTTCTATATCGTCTGTTCTTGGATTCATAACACCTAATCCTAGTATACAATTATCCCTTATTAAAGTACTACTGAATAATGAAGATATTTCTCCAGCACGAGGAGTAGAAAACTCTAATGTAAGTATATTAGGAAGAGTTTCTTCGAATAATGGAAGTAGAGGAGTATAAGGTCCAGTAAGTAGAATACTTTCATCACGACTCCAATTACCACGACATACATGAAGAGAAACTAATATTTCTTTTTCTTTAGCATAATCAATTACAGATTTAATTAATTTAGTAGCAAATTTTAATTCTTCAGTAGGATCTTTTTTCTCAGATAATGCTGCACACATAAAAGATCTTGTCTTACCTTCAGAAAATACCACTTCGGTTAGTACAGGTTCATCAAATTGAATAACATCTATGCCTATTTTTGATAATGAATCAATTTCTTCTTTTAATACTTTAATTATGTCTTCTCCTAGAGAATCTTTGCTATCGTAATATTGTTTTGATAGAGCAGGTAACCACATGGACCTAGTTATTAAATAAGGACCTGGTAATGTTGCTTTGATTTTCTTATTTGTTAATTTTTTTAGTTCAATCATTTCATCAGCTACCAGAGGTTTATTGTATTTTACTTTTCCAGTACAAATTGCGTTTTTTATACTAATTGCAGGAACGTCTAATATTTCTAGTATTTGTTCAAAACCTTGTTTGTCCTCAATATAATCAAACATATCAGCCATACTCATCATTGTAACACCGTCCAAACGTTCAGCAATAAATGAAACATAATTATCTCGATTTAGTTCACCGCTAGTGATTATATCAATATAATTATTTTCTTGAAGTTCAACTACATATTTTGTTTCTTCATCTAGAATTTCTTGATATGTTTTTAAGTCGATATTTCCTTTATTTAATTTTCGTTTTGCGGTCAATAGTTTTCTACTACGAGGCATACTGCCAAGAAGAGAAACTAAGAAAGATGAATTAGTCATAATTATTCACCATAAAACTCTTTAAAAAAATCTAGATATTCATTGGCTTCAGTAAGTTGTTTAAACCCAGAAGTACGACCAGATATCCATTCTTTTAATCCTTCCATATCCATCATCTCTTTGTGAGATGGATTATTGTAATCCATTTTGTGTAATACTTCTATAAATTTTTCAAAACGAGCTACGTCTAATTCTGGATGTCCTGAGAAGATACAGTGATCAAAGAAATCTGTTTTTGATAAAATTTTCACCTGATTATTATCTAGAGTTCCATCTGCAATCCAAGCATTATAGTTTAAATCTAACATCCAAGTAGCATCAACTTCATCATTTTTTAAAGCTATTGCTGAATCAAGTTCTCCACCGACATGGTCACCATGAAGTCCGACACCGATATCGAAACGTTTTTCAGTATAATCTTTACCAAATTCTAAACCAAGTTTGTGAAGATGGTTAATAGGAATTAATCTGGCTTGTGGTGAATCAATTGCACCGAAACCTATTGTTTTATTTCTTAAGTCTTGAATAGAGTTAATGTTGCTATTAGATTTTACTACTAAATAAGAACTGCGATCACGGTCGGTGTCACGCATAGAACCATTTAACGCATTTCCGTTAGTGCGTAGGTGAGTATCTAACCATGCTAAAGGAGAATTCCAAGCTATATCAATTTCTTTAGCTAATAAACCATCAACTTGACCTTTGTAATCTTTGTAATAAACTGGTTCAATAGGAAAGTCTTCATCCTCAAAAAATTTCGCAATAATTCCCCAAATTACAGTTACCTTTGGGTCATAGATTACAGCTCCAACTTTTAATTTTGACATAATAATATTCCTCTTTTCTTATTTGTATTTATTAAATAAAGGGGAGTGACTCAAAAATCGTGATTTCTTAAGAAACAAGATTTTGTCGAGTCACCCCTGCACAGTTTATTAGATATCTAAAAAGCTTTTATAAAGCGAATTTAGATATCAATAAACCACTGCGTACATTAGTTTCTATATGAACTTTGTTAAAATTTTATGACTTTTGGGTCAGCCACTTAAAAATTTGATTTTATTAGTAATTATTATGGTAATTGTTGCCCAGTAATTGCTTTTCCTAACCAAATTGTAAGTACGTCAACACTTGGTGCCATAATATGACTTGCGAAAGCATCTCTTAAGTAACGTTCCATATTTCCAACACGGTTATAAGCTTTACCACCACCAACACGCATACCAAGACGAGCTAATTCAATAGCAGCTTCACTAGCGAAAATTCTAGCTGATAAAATTTTTGCTAACATATCACTTTCTTTAGCTAAGAAACTACGAGCAGCTTCATTTGTTCCTAAAACAGCAGCATTTGTTTGACTGTAAATTTTTGCTAGATGAATTTGAACAGTTTCAATCTCACTTAATGATTTTCCATCAGGATATTTTCTATTAGTTGTATGAGCTACTGCTTCGTCTAAAATTGCTTCGCATAGTCCACTATAAACAGCGGCAAGGCCTGTAATGAAGTAAGTGGCAACAATTGTGAATACTTGATCAACACCCGAACCTGCTTCTCCGATGCGAAGTTCCTTATCTAATTCGACATCGTTAATAGCCATTTGACAGGATACATTACCACGCATACCTAAACCATGCCAAGTAGAAGATCTAAATTCTAGACCTTTAGAATCTAATGGGAATACCCAGTTATCAATTCCACCTTCAACATCAGAAGGAGTAAGTACTAAGTAGTAAGAAGCAAATTCAGCAGATGTTACCATACTTTTTAGTCCATTGAAAATCACTGAGTTATCTTTGAATTCAGTTTTAACATCAGAAATGTAGAAGTGAGTACCAGTACCTAATTCGCTGTAAGCAAGTGCCATAAATTTTTCATTTTCTACGATATCTTTACAGATTTTTGATTTAAGATTATCATCTGCATAAGATAATACACAATTTAATGCAACATTGTGCATCATATAGCATAAACCAACAGTAGCACTCGATTTAGCGAAAGCACGACAAGCATCAGCATGTTCTTGCATATCTTTACCTAATCCGCCAAGTTCTGTAGGAATCATAAGTTTAAAGTATCCAGCTTTTCCTAATTCTTTAAATACTTCCTCTGGAAATCTTTCTTGTTCATCAATTTCTTTAGCAATAGGGTCAATATATTTTTTTGCAAATTCCCTAGCTTCGTTATAAAATGTTGTCATAATAATGCCTCCTAATATTAATAGAATAGTGATTTCTACAAAAAATTATATAGCTAAAGTGAAAATCTGTAAATGCTTTAACTTTTGATATAATAATGATTATAATAAAATACTTTTTTAAAAATAAATTGAATTATTGTGAAAATTGGGGATATGAATTATAACCATTTTAACAAAAATATTATATTCTAGAATATAATATAAAATTTAACTAAATGATATCCGTTATCAATTAAGAGAAGTTAATTAGAAATATCTCTGAAATTTTTGAAAAATAATAATAAAATTTCAGAAAATTATTTACAAAATATAAATATTCTAGTATAATCATTACTTATATAGTTATAATATATTACAAGAAAGGATGAAGAGAATGACAGATTCTAAAATGGAAAGAAAATTACAGGCTCGTCATATCAGTATGATTGCCATAGGTGGATGTATAGGTACAGGATTATTTATGGCTAGTGGGGCAGTTGTAAGTAAAGCAGGTTCTTATGGAGCAGTTATTACTTATGCATTGATTGGAGTTATTATCTACTTTTTAATGGCTTCTATAGGAGAATTAGCAACGTTTTATCCCGTTTCTGGTTCATTTGGAGCTTATGCAACACGTTTTATTGATCCAGGTGTAGGTTTTGGTGTAGGTTGGTTATTCTGGATTCTGTGGATTTTAGTAGCAAGTGTTGATATTATCACGTTATCAAAGATACTACATTATTGGGAGTTCTTTAGACAATTTTCAACATTTTCAATTTGTATTGCATTTTTAGTATTATTGTATTTATTAAACTTAGTTAGTGTTAAAGTTTTCGGAGAAGTTGAATATTGGATAACAATAATAAAAGTAATGACTGTTGTTGCATTCTTATTGGTTGGTGCTGCAATTATTTTTGGAGTTACTGGAAATAGTGAAGCTGGTATTCATACATTCATCCAAAATGGAGAAAAAACAAGTAGTGCAGGAGCTTTAGGTTTATTTGGGGTATTATCTACAGCAGCATTTTCATTTGGAGGAACTGAGGTAGTAGCTGTTACAGCTGGTGAATCACCAAATCCAAAAGAAACAATGCCTAAAGCAGTAAAACAAGTGTTCTGGAGAATTTTAATATTCTACATAGCTACGATGATAATTATATCTTCAATAGTTTCAGCGAATGATCCAAGATTATTAGATACAAACAATGTAACTGCTTCACCATTTACAATTGTTTTCCAAAATATTGGATTAGAAATAGCAGCAGTAATTATGAATGCCGTAATCTTAACATCAGTATTATCGGCTGCAAACTCAGGTATGTATGTTTCAAGCAGACAATTATTCTCATTAAGTTCACATGATTACGGACCAAAAGTATTTAAGAAATTGAATAGTAATTCAATTCCTGTATTTGCTTTAACAGTATCTGCATTATTTATGGTTCTTTGTTTCATATTTGAAAAACTTAATCCAAGTGGATACTACATGTTATTATCAATGGTAGGAATTATAGTAATGATTATTTGGATGGTATCATTAGTTTCGCAAATTCGTCTACGTAAGGCGATTGCTAAACAAGGGAAAAAAGCTGAGGAAGTATTACCGTATACATCGAAAACTGGAGTTGTAGGTTCTTACATTGCATTACTATCATTTGCAACAATAATTTTACTTCAATTAGTTTCAGATTATGCAACTGGTGGTTTTGTAAAAATGTCATATAACTTAGTTTGTCCAGCGATTGGTGTACTAATGTATTTAACATTTAAAGTAGTTACAAAGAGAAAATTTGTAAAATTAGAAGAAATGGATATTCATCCATATAAAGAAAAATAATATTAATATTTACTCTCTCTATCTAAGGATTAAACAATGATAGAGAGAGTAATTTTTATGTGTTATATTTTTTATTGATTCGTAAAATGTGGTAAATGATTACGGTTTATGATAAAATTGTACATAAGAAACTTAATGGAGTTGATATTGTGAATATAGGAATTACGGGAAGTATTGCATGTGGGAAGAGTACAGTATCAAATTATCTAAGGGATAAAGGATATACAATAATTGATGCTGATAAATTAGGTCATACTGCACTAACTGATGATGAAGTGAGAGAAAAACTTGAGAAAAGTTTTGGTTTAAGGATTATTGAGAATAATGAGATAAGCCGTGAAAAACTAGGGGGATTAGTCTTTGGTAATGAGGAGAATTTAAAAATACTTAATAGTATTGTACATCCTTATATAAGAAAACAAATTTTACAATTACAAGAAATACATAGCGATGAACGACTAGTTTTTTTAGATATAGCACTCTTGTTTGAAGCTGGCTTTGAAGATTTAGTCGAAAAGATAATAGTAGTTCATGTAGATGAAAAAATACAATTAAATAGATTGATGAATCGAAATTCTCTTTCTTCTGAAGGGGCTATGAATAGAATAAAAAGTCAAATGAGCTCAAAAGATAAATCAGAGCTTGGAAACTATGTAATTAATAATAGTAACACTAAAGAAGAAACATATAGACAAATAGATTTGATATTAGACGAGTTAGAGAGAGGGGTCATAAAAAATGACGAATGTATTAGAAATTAGTAATTTAGGTGGAGGGTATAATCGAAGAAAAATAATAGATAATGTTAATATCCAAATACCTAAGGGAAGCATAACAGCATTAATAGGTCTTAATGGAGCTGGTAAGAGTACAACAATTAAACATATTTTAGGTTTACTAAGACCTATGGAAGGTGAAATAAAAGTTAATGGAATAACAATTACTAGAAATAATGAAAAATATAGAAAAAGTATCAGTTATATACCAGAATCACCCGTTTTATATGAAGAGCTAACTTTAGAAGAACATATAAATCTTACAGCAATGGCGTATGGATTAGATATGGAAGATACATGGAAAAGAGCTGAAAAATTATTAGATTTATTTAAATTGAAAGATAAGAAAAAGTTCTTTCCTATTCATTTTTCAAAAGGTATGAAGCAAAAAGTTATGATAATTTGTGCCTTTTTAGTAGAACCAAATTTATACATAATTGATGAACCTTTTTTAGGATTAGATCCTATTGCAATAAATGATTTAATTAACTTGATGTGCGAAAGAAGGGATACTGGAGCAAGTATTCTAATGTCTACGCATATTCTTGCAACAGCTGAGAAATACTGTGATAATTTTGTTATTATTCATGAAGGTAAAATTTTAGCAAATGGTAATTTAGAACAATTAAGAGCCGAATTTAATATGGCAGGTGCGTCTTTAGATGAAATATATCTATCATTAACAGTGCGAGGAAATAATGAGTAATATTGAAAATATTTTTTCTGACAGACGAAAGAAAGAACAAGAATTAAAGTTAACCTATAGTAAGTACATTTTTAATTCGCACCTTATAATGTTTCTTATTATAGTTTTAGGAGCAGTGCTTATAAATTATTCGAAATGGATTGCTATTGCAAGCAAAGTAGAATTATACTCAGTTTACACAGCAGCAACTGTTGTCTTTAGTTATTATTTAGTAAGTACAAAAATAAAAATATATATTAAAGAAGCGGATGCGGTATTTTTATTACCATTAGAAAAATATTATAGAAAAGTAGGATTAAAAACTGTAATAAACAGTACGGTAGTTCATATAATTACTGTTATAATCTTCTATTTCGCTACAAAGCCAATTACTAATCTTATTGGTAATATAGATAGATTAAGCATTATTATGTTATTAATAGTAATAATATGGAACAATTTATTAAAATATCTCCAAGTTATTCATTATAAAGAGATAATCTGGAGTAAATTATTACTGTTTATTGTAATCTTTATGCAGTTGTTAGTAGTATTTTTTGATGACATAGCTATTCGTATTATTTACTTAATTAGCATAATTGTATTAGCCGTATTTACTTACTATATTATGAAAAATGCTGGGAATAAAATAAATGCTAAAGATCAAGAAAAATATGTTGTGAATTGGAATCAAGCAGCAGATTATGACAAACATCGTATAGAAAGCTATTTGAAGTTTGTAAATATGTTTGTTGATGTTCCGTTAAGTGGTGTAAAAGTTGCTAGAAGAAAATATTTTGATATACTATTACCAAAATTAACAAAAGATAATTTCAAAAAAGAAAATAGTTTTAAATATTATTACTATAGAGTATTTTTAAGACAAGAAAATACAGTCTATCTAGCGTTAAGACTAATGCTCTTAGCCGTTCTAGTTATTTATAGTTTTAAAAATACATATGTTAGTGGTTTAGCAATAATATCATACAGTTATTTAACAATAATTCAGCTAGTTCCATTGTACAAGCAAATGAGTAATAATATATGGCATAGTATTTTACCAGTAAGTGAAGATATAAAAATAAAAAGCTATAAACAATTATTAACTAGTGTCATGATAGTAACTACATTATTATTAGGGGTAGTATCTATATTATTATCTAGTTTTAGCACAATGAATATCTTAGTAATAATTGGTTCAGTAGTTATAGCAAATATAATATCTAAAATATTTATTGGAAAAGTTAAGTAGAAGGACAGATTATGAAAAATATAGCAATAATAGGAGGAGACTTATCAGGAGTAAGTTGTGCTTACTTTCTTGATAAACTCTCAGGAGTAAACTCAAAAAAGTTTAATATTGATCTAATCGAGAAAGATTTAGAATTTGCAAATGACAGATTTGGAAAGTTTCAGTTTGGGCAAGAAATTTATGATAATGGATGGCACAATTCTATTAGTGAACAAGGAGTCTTGTTTTATTTAATGATAGAATTAGGATTACATAGATATTTAATCAAAAGTGGGATAACAAAAAAGGTATTTTTTACAAAAGAGGGAATTAAATACTTACCGGAAAAAATGCTTTATGGACTTCCACTTGATAAGAGAGAATTGTTGCTATCTGATTTATTTACACTTAAAGAAAAGTTATCTATTTTATATAATATGTATAATACTTTAGAAGATGAGTATATTAAAGAGTTAACAGTTGAAGAGTTTTTTAGAGCTATAGTTAATGAAAAAATCTACGTTAAACTAATAGAACCACTATTGACAAGTTACTATGCTAGTGATATTTCTAAACAAAGTATGGTAAGCTTGATGCCAGAATTATCATTTTTAACGATTCAAAAAGAAGATATTAATAAAGTACTTGAAGAGATGTATGATAGAAATGTTATTGATAATATTACTGTAGGAGCAGAATATCGCTTGAAATTTACATTGAAATCATTTATAGAAACTCTAGAATCGAATTTTTCAGACAAAGTATTTCTAGAACTAAATAGAAAAGTAGAAAAAATCGAAAAAAGAGGGGATAAATATTTAGTTCATTCAAATGGCAGTATTTATTACTATGACTATATAATACTAACATTGAATCAAAAAAATTTCCTACCGTGGTTTAATGATGACGAGAAGATAATTGAATTTTATTCTGATATGAAATATGTTTCTAATATAGTAGTTACGCTTATTTATAAGAGAGATGATTTACACATAAATCGTGAAATTGGAGAAATAATTTTCCCGAAAAATGAAAGTGAATATGTTACGAAGCTAGAATACGTAAGTAATAAATGGATTGACATAAAAATGAGCGGAATTCAAATAGTAAGAGCATATATAAGTAGAGAAGAAGCGGTAAAAAAACTTATTGATAAAAGCGATAGTGAAATTAAAGAAATTGTTGAAGAAGAACTAATTAAAGTTCATGGTGTAGTAGGAAATGTGAATAAGTACTATGTTAGTAAAATAAAAGATAACTACCGTTTTTGTTGTAAAAATTATAATAAAAACATTAATGAATTCAATGAGTATATGAAAAAAGAATATTCGAATGTTTTTATTATAGGTAAATCAAAAAAAGGAACAACTTTAGAAAATACAGTATTAGAAGCTAAAGAAATAGCAAAAGAAATATTAGAAAGAATATAAAGAAGGGACGTACAAAGTACGAGGTTAATTAAGATGAAATTTAATACTAATAAATTAGAAGGTGTAATTGTAACACCAATATTTGAAGATGAAAATTACAATAATGAACTTTTAGAATATACAAAAGGGAAAGAATTATTTAAAGGGAAACTGAATGAAATATTTGTGAATTTACCATATAATGGAGAAAAAGAAATATTAATAGGTTTAGGGAAACGTGATGAATTAAAAGAAGATCAAGTGCGTGAGGTATTTTTTAAACTAGTTAAAGTATTAGTAAAAAATAAAGAGTTTGAAGTTCAAGTTACATTACCAAAAGTAAAAAATATACCTACTAAGAATATAGTAAATGCAGCTGTAGAAGGAGCTTTACATGCAACTTATAAATTTGATAAGTATAAGTCTGATAGAAAAGACTTCCCAGAAATTACTATTAATTTAACTACTGAAGAACAATTAGAAAGTATAGAAGAAGTAGTTAGTGAAGCATGCGATATAATTGGCGGTGTATTTTTTGCTCGTGACTTAGTTAATGAAAGAGCAGAATATCTATACCCAGAAACACTTGCTAATATTGCTAGCAAGGAATTAACAGCTTTAGGTGTAGAAGTAGAAGTATACGATGAAAAACAATGTGAAGAATTAGGACTAAAAGGACTTTTAGCAGTAGGGCGTGCTTCTGATAAAAAACCAAGATTTATCGTTATGAAGTATTTAAATAACCCAGAAGAAAGTGAAGTAGTTGGTTTAGTTGGTAAAGGTGTGACTTATGATACAGGTGGTTATTCAATTAAACAAACGGCAAATAGTATGGATATTATGCACTGTGACATGGGTGGAGCAGGGACAGTAATTGGAACTATGAAACTAATTGCTACGAGAAAATTAAAAACGAATGTTATTGCTATTGTAGGAGCTTGTGAAAATATGATTTCAGGTGGATCATATAAACCTGGTGATGTTATTTCTACTCTATCAGGAAAAACAGTAGAAGTAGCTAATACAGATGCTGAAGGACGTATTACTCTTGCTGATTCAGTATATTATGCAACTGAAAAACTTAAAGTAAATAAAGTTATAGATTTAGCAACACTTACTGGTGCATGTTTAGTTGCGTTAGCAGAATTCTACACAGGAGCAGTAACGAACAACCAAGAATTTTATAACGAACTAAATAAAGCTGCGAAAGAAGCTGGAGAAAGAGTATGGCAAATGCCAGCTGATGATAGCTTCAGAGAATTAAATAAATCTTCTGTAGCTGATGTTAAAAACACAGGTGGAAGACTTGGAGGAACAATAACTGCAGGATTATTCATAGAAAACTTCGTAGCGAATAATGTTCCATGGATTCACTTAGATATAGCGGGAACAGCATATTTATCAAAAGCGGAAAAATACCTTCCAAAAGGTGCTACAGGAGTACATGTTAAAACATTGTATAACTTATTAAATAAATAAGATATTAAAAGTTCAAGGGTATAACATATTATATTCTTGAGCTTTTTTATATAATATTGTGAATTTGTTGGTAATTATATTAAGATTTTGCAAATAATTCGCAAATGTAAAAAGAGATATTTCAACAGTAATTGACATTGATAATTATTATTGATAAAATAAATATAAGTAGAAAAGTAAGGAGGGTACAATGATAAAGTTAAATCCATTAACGCTGGTAATATTAAACATTTTATTTCCAGTAGTTATCTTTTTAGGGAAAGGTATAATTTATGAAACTATTTGTCTATTGATTGCAATTGTAATTTTATCTATATACAAACGCTATTTACAAATATTAAAATTTATAATTTGGTATATATCTTTTTCAATACTAGCATATTTAATATCAATTAGTAATATAATTTGGATTGCAGATTTATTTGGAACATTAGTTTACATTATCCTCAGAATGACACCGGTTATGATGATTGCTTATATTTTAGTAAAAGACATAAAAAGTAATGAATTATTATCTGCATTTGAACAAATTCATTTACCCAAAAAAATTATGTTAAGTATTACAGTAGCTTTAAGATTTTTCCCAACATATAAATTGGAAATTAGAATGATTAGAGAGTCATTAAAGATGAGAAATATTAATTTAAAAATTACAGAACCTCTAAAATTTTTAGAGTATTGGCTAGTTCCAGTTTTAATGAGGATGAATCTTATTGCTGAAGAAATGACAGCAACAGCTATGACAAAAGGGGTAGAGTCACCAATGAGAAGGACATCATTTTATAATGTGAGAATGAGAATAATTGATTATATTTTCTTAATTATTGTCTTTATAATTTTTGTATTTCTATTAATAGGGGGCATTAAATAATGTTAGAATTTAGAAAAGTGTCTTTTACTTATAAGAATTCAGAAGAGAAGGTGTTAAATAATGTGAGTTTTAAAATTAATGAGGGTGAGTGTGTTTTATTAACAGGAATATCTGGAAGTGGGAAGTCAACTATTGTTCATTTAATGAATGGGCTTATACCAGCATTATATGAAGGAGAATTAACTGGGAAAATATATTATAATAACACTTCTTTAGAAAGTATAAAAACATATGATATAGCAAAAGATATTGGTTATGTTAGCCAAGATCCAAGAGGACATTTTTTTACTACAAACACAACGAGTGAACTTGTATTTGCTATGGAAAATTTTGGAATTTCTCTAGATGAAATGAAAAAAAGGTATAATGCAGTTGTTGAATTATTAGAACTGGAAGAAATTGTTGATAAGAATATTTTGTATATTTCTAGTGGGGAGCGTCAAAAAATAGCGATTGGGTGTAGTTTAACATTAATACCGAGAGTAATAATATTAGATGAACCATCATCTAACTTAGATTTTCGCATGACAAAGAAATTAACAATATTAATTGAAAAACTGAAAAATAAAGGTTATACAATAATTATTGCAGAGCATAGAATACATTATATTCAAAAATTAATAGATAAGGTTTTAATTGTAAATAAAGGTATGATTAAGGAAATAACAGTTGATGATTTGAAAATCACCACTGATTTTCCTTTAAGAACTCTAGATGTATTTAATTTACAGCTAGAAAATATTAGCTCAAAAAATAATGACTTACTACTGCAGATTGATAATGTAAGTTATGGAGATATATTAATGCAAATTTCAACACCTATAAATAAAGGTGATGTGATCGGTTTGATTGGAAGAAATGGTGCAGGGAAAACAACATTATTAAGGATGCTTACCAATATAATAAATCCAACTAAAGGAAAAATTTTAGGAAATGTTAAACCCTTTTTAGTGATGCAAGATATGGATTATCAATTTTTTACAGAATCAGTTTTAAGTGAAATACGTTTTGGAAACGAAGGAGTTGAGGATGATAAAATTAATAATCTATTAGAAGAATTGGGATTAAATAAATTTAAAGATAAAATTCCTTTTGAATTGTCAGGAGGTCAAAAACAAAGGTTACTCATTTCTATAGCTGCAATATCTAATGTAAATTTATTGATGTTTGATGAACCAACAAGTGGTCTAGATTATATAAATATGGAAAAGGTTAGTAGTGTGTTAAAAAATATATCCAAAGAAAATGCTCTAATAATAGCTACACATGATATAGAGTTTTTATATAAAACATGCAATAGAATAATATACTTAGATAATAAGACGATAAAAAAAGATTTTTATTTAGATAATGAAAGTAAATCAGAAGTTCAGAATATTTTTATAAATATGGAGGGATAAAAAATGAAATTAAAAACAAAAGATTATATTTTTTTAGGAATGGCAACAGTATTGTCATTAGTAGTTTACATGATAGCAATGGTTATCTCAAGCTTCTTGGGTGCATTTGGTCATAGCATATCACCTGGGATATGGGGGCTATTAGCAGGAATAATCTTTGTATATATATGCTATAATTACAAAAAGTTTGGTATATTTACTGTTTTTATAATTATACATATGATTATATTTTCAATAATGGGAGGAGCGTATTTACCATGGTGGATCTCTTCGATTACTGGTGCCTTTTTAGCAGATTTTGTATTAAAAACATTTGGTTATAATAATGTTATTTCTCAATGTGCAGCATTAAGTTTGATAAACATAGGAAGTGCATGTGGCGCATGGATACCGATAATATTTTTTGCTGATTCATACAGAAGTGATTGGATAGCAAGAGGTCAATCAGCTGAAGCAATGGATACCTCAATAAAATATGGTTCAGGACCATGGTTAATCTTAGGTATAGTATGTATAATAACGTTAAGTTGTATAGGTGTATTGATTGCAAGAAAAATTTTGAAAAAATATCAAAAATAATAATTTTTCACTTGACAAGAAAATACTAAAGGTGTAAAATAATTAACAATAAAACAAAACCTTAGAAAAGAATAGTAATTTGGTAAAAAATTTTTAGCGAGCTAACGTTGGTGTGAGGTTAGTAATTTTTCTAGATGAACGCACTTTTTAGGCAATTATTAAATAATTGGTAACTCTGCCTTAAAGAGATTGAGTGGGTATATTAAATACCAAGAAAAGTGGCAACGCGGAAATGATTTCGTCTTTTTATAGTTTCTTAGGAAATTATAAAAAGACTTTTTTATTTATCTTCGTACCATAATACTGACCATGGACTGTATTTTCTTAGTATTCGTATACCAAAAAGAGTGGCACCGCGAAAATTCGTCTCTTTGTAGCTAGATAACTGGCTACAAAGAGATTTTTTATTTATAATTAGTTCTTTTCTAAAAAATATAATATAATAAAGAAAAAGGAGACAAGACAATGAAAAAATTATTATTATTCATTACATCAATCATAACAGTCGTAACATTAACAGCATGCTCAAGCAGCAGTACAAAAAATAAATTACAAGAAGTTAAAGAAAAAAATAAAATAGTACTAGGAGTATCACCTGACTATCCACCATATGAATTTCTAACAACAGAAAATGGAAATAAAAAAGTAGTAGGTGCTGATATTTACTTAGCAGAACAAGTTTCTAAAAAATTAGGTGTTCAAGTTGAAATTCAACAAATGGCTTTCGATTCATTAATCGCTGCTTTAAATGCAAACAAAGTTGATATGGTAATTTCAGGTGTTAACCCAACTGAGGAAAGAAAAAAAGCAGTTGATTTCTCAGATGTTTACTACACAAGTAAAGGTATTTTCGTGGTAAATAAAGACAGTGAAGAAATAAAATCTGTAGCTGATCTTAAAAACAAAAAAATCGGTGTTCAAAAAGGTTCAACATATGAAACATATGCTAAAGAACAATTAAAAATGGATGATAAAAATATCCAAGCTTTAACTGATGTACCAAGTTTACTTCAAGATCTTAAAAACAAAAAAATTGATGCAGTATTAATTCCAGATGATGTAGCGAAAATCGCAATGAATAAATATACAGATATCAAAATTAGTACATTTACTGCAGATAACGATCCTGAAGCAACAGGTATGGCAATAGCATTCAAAAAAGGAAAAAATGATAGTAATAAAGAATTATTAGAACAAGTAAATGCAGTAATTAAAGAAATTCAAGATCAAAAAGCATTTGAAAAAGAACTTGATAAATATGCTAAAATTGCTGCACAAAGCGAATAAGAGAGAGGTATAAAATAGAATGTTTGATTTTCTTCCAAATTATTACATAACGTATTTAGAAGCTACGGTAACAACTTTAAAAATTTCACTTATAGCTTTACTAGTAGGATTAATACTTGGTATTGTAATATGTTTAGCAAAAATTAGTACGTTTAAAGTACTTAATATAATAGCAGCAATTTATGTAGAAGTTATTAGAAATACTCCAATTTTAGTGCAAATTATGATTATCTACTTTGCATTACCGGAAATTGGGATTTCATTTACACCATTTATGTCAGCGATAATTGCTCTTTCAATTAACTCAGGAGCATATGTTAGTGAAATATTCCGTTCTGGAATCTTAGCAATTGATAAAGGTCAAATGGAAGCAGGTCGTTCATTAGGACTTAGTTATTTCCAAACTATGAAATTAATTATTTTGCCACAGGCTTTAAAAAATAGTTTACCAGCCTTAGGTAATGAGTTTATTTCATTAGTAAAAGAATCTTCAATAGTTTACTTTGTAGGGGTAGCGGATATCATGTTTACAGCAAACACTGTAAAAAATGCAACTTACCAAACATTTGGACCGTACTTAGTAGCTGCTGCAATATATTTTATTATTACATCAATATTATCATTATTAGTAAAACGTTTAGAGAAAAAATTAACGAAGTAGGTGAAAAAATTGTTATTACAAATAAAAGATTTACATAAAAAATTCGGAAAATTAGAAGTATTAAAAGGTGTAAATATCAACGTTGAAAAAGGGGAGAAAATTGTAATTCTAGGTTCAAGTGGGAGTGGAAAAAGTACAGCATTACGTTGTGTAAACTTATTAGAAACTCCAACGAGTGGACAAATTTTATACGATGGTGAAGATATCACTAAACAAAATATTAATAAATATAGAAAAAAAGTAGGAATGGTATTCCAAAACTTTAACCTATTCCCAAATATGAGTGTACTTGAAAACATTACACTTGCTCCAAAAACATTCGGTGATGACACTGCTGAAAATATTGAGAAAAAAGCAATTGAGTTATTAAAAAGAGTTGGTTTAGAAGATAAAAAAGATGTTTATCCAAATAGCCTTTCGGGTGGACAAAAACAACGTGTTGCAATTGCACGTGCCTTAGCTAACTCACCAGAAGTGTTACTATTTGATGAACCAACAAGTGCGTTAGATCCAGAAATGGTAAAAGAAGTACTTGATGTTATTAAGGAGTTATCAGAAGAAGGATTAACTATGTTAATAGTTACTCATGAGATGAACTTCGCAAAAGAAGTTGCTGATAAAGTAATATTTATGGATGGAGGAGTAGTTTTAGAAGAAGGAACTCCATCAGAAATATTTGATAATCCAAAAGAAGAAAGAACAAAAGAATTCTTCTCGAAAATATTATAATATAGAAAATATCACTAAGAGATTAAGAGTATTTCTTAGTGATATTTTTATATGTTAAATTAGAAAAGGTTAGTATCCAACTTTATGATAACGTTTTATTTTATGTTAACTCTATGATATAATACCTATATATAGTTATTCTAAATTATTAAGGATATTTATTTTAAAGGATGAGAAATTATGACTGTGTTAGAAAGTTTTGCAAGCTGGAGCTTAATTCCTATATTCCTTATATTTTTTAATGTAAAAGTACCGGGGGAAAAACATTTTAAAATATGTACAGTATCATTAATATTTGTAATTTTTCTGAGATTTTTCTTTTTAGATTATCAAGATTTCCCAATTACAAAGATGATATATCTATTTTTAATGCTATATACCCTACAGTTATTATTAGAATGGGATAAATTATTGAAATTAATGGGAGTTATCCCTGAAAATGAAGAATAAAAAAATAGTTCTTTAAACAAAATGCTGTTTCTTTAAGTATTATGTTTAAAGAAGTTTATTTATTTAAACTCGAATCATTAATAGATTTAAAAAAGTTAATGTTCGTATTTATTTAAATATATTTATGTAAACAAATTGATTTTATGTTTTAGAAATATTTATTCCGTTAATTAAAACGATTAAAATATAAAATAAACTATAGAATATGAACTTTATATCAAAAAAACTCTTGACTTTTAATTTTAAAACATATATTATTATTTATGTGCTTCGGCATTAATAAAAACTAAGGAGAATTTTCTAAATATGTTAGAACGTCTTTTTAAATTAAGAGAAAATAATACGAATGCTAGAACAGAAGTTGTATCTGGTTTAATAACATTTTTCTCTATGAGTTATATTTTAGTAGTAAATCCAGCTGTTTTATCAGCAGCAGGTATTCCATTAGATAGAGTATTTACAGCTACTATCATTGCAATTTTAGTAGGTACTCTGATTATGGCATTAGCAGCGAACTATCCTATAGTAGTAGCACCAGGTATGGGAATAAACTCATATTTTTCAACATTAGCAGCTACATCAGGATATAATTATAAAACATTATTAGCAACATGTTTTATAGGAGCTGTAATTTTTGTAATTTTATCAGCAACTAAGTTTCGTGAGAGTTTAATTGATTCTATTCCGAATAATTTAAAATACGGTATTTCAGCTGCGATTGGTCTATTTATCGCGTTTTTAGGACTGAAAAACTCAGCTTTAATTGTTGCAAATCCACATACAATCCTTTCACTAGGTGATTTAAAAAATCCAGTGGCTTACATGACAATTTTAGGTATCTTTATTATTTTAGTGCTTCTAGCCCTAGAGATTAAAGGAGCAATATTCATTGGTATGGCAATTATTGCTATTATTTCTTACTTTACAGGAATGTTAAAAGTAGAAAAAGTATTTGGTATTCCTCACATGGATTTAAGCCTTCTTTATAATCCAGCTACTGAAAGTATTAATGCTTTACAATTAGGATTATATGGAATAGTATTTACATTCCTAATGGTTACACTTTTTGATACTACAGGAACAATGGTAGCAGTAACTACTCAAGCAGGATTAGTAAAAAATGGAAGAATGGAAAGAGCAAAAGAAGCATTATTAGCTGATTCATTCGCGACATTAGCTGCATCGTTATTTGGTAGTACACCAACATCAGCTTATATTGAATCATCAGCAGGGGTAGCAAATGGAGGTCGTACAGGTCTTACTGCATTATCTACTAGTTTCTTTGTGGTAATATCAATTTTCTTATTCCCGCTTGCAAGTAGCTTAGCAGCAGTTCCAGCGATTACTTCTCCAGCGTTAATTATCATTGGATCATTTATGATGGAAAGTATTGCGAAGATAGAATGGAATGATATAACAGAAGCATTCCCAGCATTTGTTACTATTATTGGTATTCCTTTAACTGGATCTATTAATGATGGTATCGCATTTGGATTTATATTCTATGTAGTATTAAAACTATCTAAAAAACAATGGAAAGATATTCACCCATTAATGTATCTTTTTGCAGTATTATTTGTTATCCAACTTCTTTGGTTACATATATAATAAAAAAACGGATTTGAAATTTAATTTCGAATCCGTTTTCAAATTTATACGCATTATTATCTGAAAACGCTATATTATTATTTAAAAAGTATTTGCCTTTTTTAAAAAGGTATAGTATTATAATAATACTATTAAAAATTAAGAAAGGAAAATATTTTATATGAAAAAAGGTTTATTAACTGGATTGTTATTATTTGGTATCTTTTTTGGTGCTGGAAACCTAATCTTTCCACCAACACTTGGAGTAAGTGCAGGAGGAAACTTTTGGCCAGCAATTTTAGGATTTGTTGTATCTGGAGTAGGTATCGCTATCGTTACACTTATCGTAGGTGCACTTAATCCGAATGGTTATGGGGCAGAAATGGATGAAAAAATTTCTCCACTATTCTCAACAACATACTTAGTTTTACTTTATTTATCAATTGGACCGCTTTTTGCAATCCCAAGAACTGCAGCTACTGCATTTGATATTGGTGTAGCTCCAGTTGTAGCTGAAAGTAAGTTACCATGGTTATTAATTTTTACGGTAATTTATTTCTTATGTGCGTTTTTATTAGCAGTAAACCCAACTAAGATTTTAAATAGTGTAGGGAAAGTATTAACACCTATCTTTGCTTTATTAATTGTAGTTTTAGTAATTCTTGGTGTATCTAAGTTTAATTCGACAGGAGAAGCAGCTAAAACATATGCAACTAGTGGATTAGCATTCGGTACTGGATTTATCGAAGGTTATAATACTCTTGACGCTCTAGCTTCAGTAGCGTTCTGTATCATCGCGATGAGTGCATTAAAACAATTAGGATTTAAAGATAAAAAAGAATTTTTATCTAGTGTATGGATTGCTGGTATTGCAACAGGAATTGGATTTAGTATTCTATATGTTGGACTTGGATTATTAGGTAATAGATTTGCAGTACCTGCAGAAGTATTAGCTAATGCTAAAGTTAACAAAGGGGCATACGTACTATCTGAATCAGCTCGTTTAATTTTTGGAACATACGGAAGTGTCTTCTTAGGAATTATGGTAATTCTTACATGTTTCACTACAACAGTAGGATTAATCGTTGCGACTTCAGAATTCTTTAACGAAAAATTCCCACAACTTTCATACAAAGTTTATGCTGTTATCTTCACAATTGTAGGTTTTGCAATTGCAAATGTAGGATTACAAAGTGTTATTCAATTCTCAGTACCAATGCTATTATTCTTATACCCAATTACAATAGCTTTAGTATTAATCGTTATTGTTAACAAATACGTTGCACTATCAAAATTAGGAATGCAACTAACTATGGCAGTAGTGACATTAATCTCTATTGTTTCTGTAATTGGAAGTCAATTAAAAGTTGCTTCATTCAGTAACTTAATCGCAAAACTGCCATTATCAGCACAAAGTTTAGAATGGCTAGTACCTGCATTAGTTTGTTTAGTAATTGCAGCGGTATTACCAAATAGACAAAAAGGTAAAGTATACGACTTTAGTGAACTGTAATTTTACGAATATTAAAAGCATTAGCTCGCAATCAAGAGCTAATGCTTTATTTTTATATAAGTTTGTTTACTTCTTCTAGTAAGAACATCTTCACATTTAATGATGAAGTGAATTTCTCAAGATTAATAATTTTATCTTTATTAATATTATCCGATATTTTATAAGCACGGATAAGTTGATTTTTTGGTGTATTTTCTGATGAAATAAACTCGACTATATCAGATTTATATCCAAATGCTTCTAGAACTTCACTACGTACTGAATCAGTAAGAAGAGTGGAGAATTTTTCTTTAACAATTCCATGTTTTAGCATGAATGGAAGGAAATCAGAGTTAAGTTGTCCATTAACTTCCTTTTGACAACATGGTACAGCGAAGAATACTTTTGCCTTCCAACCTAGAGCTTTTAGTATAGCTATATCCGTTGCGGTATTACATGCATGCAGACTAATAACCATATCTATCTCATCTTTATTCTCGTAATCAATTACATCACCGTAAATGAAACTTAGATTTTTGAAATTAAGTTTTTCAGCTATATTATTACAGTGTTCAATGACCTCTTTTTTTAGATCTATTCCAATGATTTTAACATTCATTTTTAAAACTTCAGTTAAATAGTAATAGGTAGAGAATGTTAAATAGCTCTTACCACTACCAAAATCTAAAATTGTGATTTGCTTATTAGAATTTAACTGAGTAGTAGCTTGTTTAATAAATTCAAGGTATTTGTTTATTTGTTTAAATTTATTGTACTTACTTTTAACAACTTTACCATCTTTATTTTGTATACCTAGTTCGATTAAAAAGTCATATTTTTGTTTTTCGTCTAGGAAATATTCTTTTTTCTTATTGTGATCGAATGAGACAGCTTTGGCAGTTGTTTTTTTTCTATTCACACTAATTTTGAACTTTTTAGATACTTTAATATTTATATTTTCATCAACAGTAACTACATTTATGTCTTTTGCTAATTCGAAAAGTTCAATAATGACTTTTTCGATACTTTCAGAATCAGTGGTAACAAGGTTCGTATGTTTTATTATTCTTTTATAACGATATTCTAATTGTAGATTAATACAGTTTTTAATATTAACTAATTTACCAATGACTTTATCAAGTTCTAATTCTTTATTACGAATATTTGAAAAAGTTATTTTATTAATATTGTTATTAGCTATATGACCTAATATTTCGGAAATAATTTCGTGTTCCATCGTCGCTCCTTAAAGTTTCTTTAATAATGATTTCTTATATATATTACACTAGATTTTATTAATTATCAACATAACTGAAATATAAAGTCAATCGTCGACAGAAATTCGTTAAATAATAAAGAAAAAAAGATTATCAATATTACTAGTGAAAATAAAATAATTACCGTTGTTGGTTGAGTATTACTAGTATGCGTGGTATAATTTAGTAGTTAGAAAATAAGAAAAAGGTAGATAGTATGAATATTTTAGATATTATTGATAATATAAAAATAAAAACTATTTATGGAAAATTACCAGATAGTGTTAACAGCATTTCTCAAGATTCACGAAAAATTGGAAAAGGGGATGTATTTGTCGCTATTAAAGGTTATACTGTAGATGGTCACAACTTTATAGAAAAAGTTATTGAACAAGGGGCGGCTTTAGTAATAGCTAGTCGTTATGAAAATTATAATGTAGAAAATTGTGCTGTTCTTGTTGTTAGAGAGCATGAAATTGAAAAAATTGCTAGTATGATAGCTAAAAAGATTAATGAAGGTGCTGATATTCACACAGTTGCAGTAACAGGAACAAACGGTAAGACGAGTATTTCTACATTAGTTCATAATATGCTACGAAATCTAGGAGAAAGTAGCGCTTATATTGGAACAAACGGTTTTGGTAAAAATGATGATGAACCGATTTATTTTGGTAATACAACTCCTGATGTAGTAACATTACATAATCAAATCGGAGAGTTACGTCATGAAAATATCAAGAATCTTGCATTCGAAGCATCATCGCATGCAATGGCTTTAGGGCGTATTTATAATGTGGATATCGATGTAGCAATATTTACGAACTTAACTCATGAACATTTAGATTTTCATGGGGATATGCAAACTTATGCTTATGATAAGAGTTTATTATTCTCAACATTAGGAAATAATCTATCAGAAGCGAAGTTTGGTGTGTTGAACAAAGATGATAGTTATTATAAAATCATTTCTAAATGCTTATATCAACAAGAAATTAATTATTCTATCAAAGATGAAACTGCTGATTTTTATGCATATAATATTAAACAATATAAAGAAGATAAAATCTATAAAACAAGTTTCACACTAAAATCTCCAGAAGGTACTTTTGAATGTACTACTAATTATATTGGAGACTTTATGGTAAGTAATGTTCTTGCTGCACTTAGTGCTGTTTGGGTAAAAGGATATAGTGTAGAGCAACTAGTTAATATATTACCAAAACTAGGAGCTTTATACGGCCGTATGGAAATTTTAGGTGATGATTTACCGATAGATATAATCAGTGACTTTGCTCATACTCCAGATGGTTATGAAAAATTATTAGAAGCAACTCGTGAAATAAGAAAAGGAAAACGTACCCTTCTGGTAACAGGAATGGGTGGAGGACGAGATATTTCAAAAGGACCATTAATTGGAGAAATTATCTCAGAAGCGGATTATGTTGTTATTACTACAGATAGCCCACGTGATGAAGATGTAGAAGTTCTTATGGGATCAATTGAAAAAGGTATGACTCATAAAAATTATGAAAAAGTATGGTTCAGAACAGATGCGGTTAAACGTATAATTGAATTATCAAAACCAGGAGACGTAGTAATCTTAGCTTCAAAAGGGCGTGAAGATTATGAGATTCTTCAAGGTGGTAAAAAAGTTTGGCATTCAGATCCAATCGTTGCTGTAGAAGAAGCGAAAAAGAAATTTAATATAAAATAAAAAATTGAAAGGAAAATAACGTGGTAGAAAAAATTAGAGAACAAGTAGAAAAAAGAAGAACGTTTGCCATTATCTCTCACCCCGATGCTGGTAAAACTACATTAACAGAAAAATTACTTTTATTCGGTGGAGCAATTCGTGAAGCAGGGACGGTAAAAGGTAAGAAAACAGGAAAATATGCAAAAAGTGACTGGATGGATATAGAGAAGCAACGTGGTATCTCTGTAACATCTTCAGTAATGCAACTTGACTATGATAACAAAATTATCAATATCCTAGATACTCCAGGTCACGAAGATTTCTCAGAAGATACATATCGTACACTTATGGCTGTTGACAGTGCAGTGATGGTAATCGATGGAGCAAAAGGTATTGAAGCACAGACATTAAAACTTTTCAAAGTATGTCGTATGCGTGGAATTCCAATCTTCACATTCATCAACAAAGTTGACCGTGAAATTAAAGATCCACTAGAATTATTAGCTGAGATTGAAGATAAATTAGAAATTGAAACATATCCAATGAACTTACCAGTAGGTATGGGACAAAACTTCTTCGGAATTATGGATAGAAAAAATCATTTTATTGAACCATTCAATGAAGATAGTGATTTCGTAGAATTAGATGAAGAGTATAATATCGTTGATGATAATCCACTTGCTCAAGATACTATGTATCAAAAATGTGTAGAAGATATGATTCTTATTACTGAAGCGGGTGTTGATTATGATTATGAAAAACAACTAAAAGGTGAACAAACGCCAGTATTTTTCGGATCAGCATTATCATCATTTGGAGTAGAAAGTTTCTTAAATTATTATGTAGACAATGCTCCAACACCAAAAGGTCGTCAAGGAGTTAATGAAGAAGATATTCAACCAACAGGAGAGGACTTCTCAGGATTTATCTTCAAAATCCAAGCTAATATGGACCCTAAACACCGTGATAGAATTGCATTCTTACGTGTATGTTCAGGTGAATTCAACCGTGGTATGGATGTAAACTTAGCAAGAACTGGGAA
Source organism: Gemella taiwanensis (assembly GCF_054054385.1). Lineage (NCBI taxonomy): Bacteria > Bacillati > Bacillota > Bacilli > Caryophanales > Gemellaceae > Gemella > Gemella taiwanensis. Next base: position 6,612 of record NZ_JBSMTL010000013.1, on the reverse strand, counting down.
AAAATTAAAAATTTCACGTTCAACTAACTTCATGGCAGATGATAAGGCTACAGTTGATGTAGCTTATGCAGGAGATATTATCGGTCTTTACGATAGTGGAAATTATCAAATCGGTGACACTTTATATCAAAATAAAAAAGTTGAATTTGAAGCACTACCTTCATTTACACCGGAAATTTTCGTAAAAGTTTCAGCTAAAAACGTACTTAAACAAAAACACTTCCATAAAGGTGTAGAGCAACTAGTACAAGAAGGAGCTATTCAATATTATAAAACATTACATACGAATCAAATTATCTTAGGAGCAGTAGGTCAACTACAATTTGAAGTGTTTGAACACCGTATGAAAAATGAATATAATACAGAAGTTATAATGGAACGTATCGGACAAAAAACTACTCGTTGGATTGAAAATGAAGATTCAATCAATGAGAACATGTCAAGTTCAAGAAGTATTTTAGTTAAAGACTTATATGATAACTACGTATTCTTATTCGAAAATGACTTCGCGATGAACTGGTTCAGCGATAAATACCCAGAAGTGAAACTTTTTAGTAAACTGTAGGTTAAATAAAATAAGTTGTGTATAAATTAGAAGTTTCAAATTTATTTAAAACTAGTTAATTTTATTGACAGCTAATAGATTAATTGATATACTGAGAATATAAAGAAGGTGTCTCACTACCTATATACCAAAGGTGAAAGTTTAAGAAGGTGTCTCACTACCTATATACCAAAGGTGAAAGTTTAAAGAAGGTGTCTCACTACCTATATACTAAAGGTGAAAGTTTAAAGACAGAAGAGAGGTTGAAAAACCTCTCTTTTTAGCATTTAGTCAAAGAAAAATGGTATAAAATTGAATTACTAAAAAATTTATAAGTCAATTCTAACTTGAATTAGAGATTAACATGTAAAAATTTGAAAAAAACTTCTGATAGGTATATAATTAAGTGTTGGCAAAATTTTAATATAAAGAGGATAGCATGAGAAAATTAATAAATAAAATGCTGGATCTTTACAAAGAACCTAAATACAAGAGTATAGTGAATTACATATTCTTTGGAGTTTGTACGACACTTGTAAATGTAGTTACATATTTTATTTTGTATTACTATGGGATGGAAGTTAGACCAGCAAATTTAATATCTATAACATTATCTATTTTATTCGCATATTTTGTTAATGCTAAATACGTATTTAACTCTAAGGCTGCTGGATTTAAGAAAGTTCTATATGAACTTACAAAATTCTTCACAGCTAGATTATCTACACTTGTTATAGAAGTATTCGGAGTTGAGTTATTTATTTACCTAGGAATGAACGCATATTTAAGTAAATTTATTATTCAATTCGTAGTACTTGTTGCTAATTATGTAATTAGTAAATTTTTAGTTTTCACAAAGGAGAAAAATAACTAATGAAATGGTTTATTACTGATATGGATGGAACGTTCTTGAATGATAAAAAAGAAGTTGCACCTAATGCGAAAGATGTGATTGTCAAACTGCAAGATAAAGGAAGTAAATTCATAATTGCCACAGGAAGACCTGATATTGCTGTAAAACATTATTATCACAACTTAGGGATGAACGATGTAGTTATTTCTAACAATGGAAGTTTAATTAGAAATCTATTAACAGGTGAAATAGTATATCAAAAAAGCTTTAAAATGGAAGAAATAGAAAAAATATACAGTATGTTTAAAGAATTAAACGATGATGAGATAGAATTTCATGTTTATACGTTAAACTATATATACTGTACACATTTATCATTTAGCATGGCACGTATGAAACGTATAGAGGCGGATATGCCTGAGGAATTAAAAACACCGATGTATATTCACGAAGACATCATTGGGGAACTTAAGAAAAACAATGAAGATTGCCAAAAAATTATGATGATTGCGAAAGATCATGATAAAGTGGTGAATTTCTTTAACAAGGTTAGTGAAGTGTTAGAAGTTGATGGAACATTTTCAGCGACTAATTTCTTTGATATCATGCCGAAAGGATGTAACAAAGGTACTGCAATTGAAAAACTAGCCGAATATTACAAATCTCCGATTGAAGATTGTGTAGTATTTGGTGACAATTTTAACGACAAAGAAATGTTCGATGTAGCAGGATGGAGTGTTTGTCCAAGCAATGCAAAAGAAGAGATTCAAAATATGTGCGATGAAGTTATCGGAAACAATAATGATTTTTCTGTCATTAAATATGTAGAAGATTATTATAAAAAAATTAAATAAATACTTGATAACTTAGCGAAAATTTGATAAATTAGAAGGTAGCGTATTAATTACCTATATAGCGATTTACATATAAATAATTTTATATTTGATTACTATAAATTGTACAATGAAAAATAAAATAAAGGAGAACTTTCATGAGAGGAAGAAGAAATGAGAAGAAAAAGTTCAGTAGAATACTTGCCTTCTTGTCATTAGTAGTTATTATCCTTACTTCAATAGGGTTAACTTCAAAATCTAATGCAGAAAAAGTAAATCTTGGACTGGATCTTCAAGGAGGATTTGAGGTACTATACCAAGTAGAACCTCTTAAAGAAGGTCAAACTATAGATGAAGCGGCTGTTAAAGCAACTGCGGACACTATTAGTAGACGTATTAACATTCTTGGGGTAAGTGAGCCGGTTATTACTGTTGAATCAGGAAATAGAATTCGTGTTGAGCTTGCAGGTGTAAAAGATCAAGAATCAGCTCGTAAAGTATTATCAACACAAGCGAATCTTACTATTCGTGATATTGATGATAAAGTTCTTTTAGATGGATCTGATTTACAAGAAAATGGAGCTTCTCAAGGATTTGATCAAAATAACAAGCCAGATGTTAACTTGAAGTTAAAAGATGCTGATAAATTCGGTAATATTACTTCAGAAATCAGTAAGCGTGGTCAAGGTCAAAACTTAATGGTTATTTGGATGGATTTCAATGAAGGAGACTCATTCAAAGCTGAAGCTGCTAAAGAGAAACCTAAATATGTTTCTGCACCACAAGTAGCACAAACTATTAACTCTAAAGATGTTCAAATCACTGGTAACTTTACTGTAAAAGAAGCTAAAGAAATGGCAGCTTTATTAAACTCAGGTGCTTTACCAGTTAAATTAACAGAAATTTACTCTAACTCAGTAGGTGCTCAATTCGGTGCCGATGCGTTAAATCAAACAGTATACGCAGGGGCTATCGCATTAGCTATTATCTGTTTATTCATGTTAGTTATTTATCGTGTACCTGGATTTGTAGCGAGTGTAATGATGGTTGCATACGTGTATATCACAGTAGTGTTCTTCAACATGATTTCAGGGGTGCTAACACTTCCTGGTATCGCAGCCTTAATTCTTGGGGTTGGTATGGCGGTCGATGCCAATATCATCATGTACGAAAGAATTAAAGAAGAAGTACGTGCGGGATATCCATTGAAAAAAGCATACTTAGACGGTGCTAAACAATCATTATGGACAATCTTTGACTCGCAATTTACGACAGTTATCGCTGCAGTAGTACTATTCATCTTTGGTACAAGTAGTGTTAAAGGTTTCGCGACAATGTTATTACTATCAATTCTTGTCAGCTTTATAACTGCGGTATTTGGTACTAGATTATTACTAAGTTTATTAGTAAACTCTAACATCTTTAATAATCACCCAGGGTACTTCGGTGTAAGTAAGAAGAGTATTCATGAAACTAAGTTTGGTATTAACTCACTTAACTTAAGTACAAAATTTGAATGGTTAAGCTTTACTAAGCACATGAAGAAATTCTTCGCTTTAAGTATTGCAATTATGATTGCAGGATCTATTTCTCTAGGAATGAATAAACTTAACCTAGGAATTGACTTCTCTAGTGGTACTCGTATAGACGTAGCTGCTAACACTGAATTATCAGTAGATAAAGTTCAGGAAGATTTAAACAATCTAAAAGTAAAAGATGAAAAAATAGTTTTATCACCAGATAAAAAACAAGCGACAATTCACTCTAAAGAGAGTTTTGGACAAGAAAAATCAATCGAAATAAAAGAATACTTTGCTAAAAAATATGAAAAAGATGCTAACCTAAGTGTTGTATCTCCAGTAATAGGTAAAGAGTTAGCTAAGAATGCATTATTCGCATTGATGTATGCATCAATAGGTATCATTATCTATGTGGCATTCAGATTCGAATGGCGTATGGGACTTACAAGTGTTATCGCCTTACTACACGACGTATGTATAATTATCTTCATAACAAGTTTATTAAGACTAGAAGTAGATATTACATTCATCGCAGCGGTATTAACGATTGTAGGTTACTCAATCAACGATACTATCGTTACATTCGACCGTATTCGTGAACATATGCGTCATGAAAAAGTATTGAAATCAAAAGAACAAATTTATAAACTTGTAGACGTATCATTAAGACAAACATTAACTCGTTCTATCAATACGGTATTAACAGTTATAATCACAGTAGTAGTTATGTTATTACTAGGAAGTAGTTCAATCTACTCATTCAACGTAGCATTACTTATCGGTTTAGTCTTTGGATTATATTCATCACTATTTATCGCAGCTCAACTATGGGCAGTATTAAAAGTTCGTGAATTAAACAAAAAAGGAAAAATCGAAGTTAGTGTTCGTCAATCTCCTAGAGAGAGAAAAGAAAACGACAAAGTTTTAGTATAGAATTTATAGACTCAAAATTAAGGAAACTTAGTTTTGGGTCTTATTTTTTTTTTTTAGTTTCATAATTATTTCATATTAAGTTTGTATACTAATTTTAGAAAGTAATAGTGTTGGTTACTTTCTAAGGTTGATAAAAATTGTTTTTTCCTATCAGAATAAAATTAAATATTAAGTAAAGACTAATTGATGAAAATTAAATAATAACGAAACAAAGCAGGATATACAATATCCTTTCAACCTGGTTTTCTTAAAGAGAGAGATTTTAGAAACTATAGAATACTCTCTCTTTCTTTATTTTTTAGAGAAAGATAATATTAAAAATTTTAAAATTAACATTAAAATAATGAGTATGAATGTAAATATAATGCTGAAAATTTGATTATAATTATTTAGTAGAAAAATGAATATATTACATTAGATAAATAAATTAGAACTAATGTATTTGGTTTTATATTTCATATACAATTCATATTTATTTCATATTGATAGTGTATGCTTGTTTGTGAAATGAAAATAAAATCATTTCACCGTATATATTTTTCATGTATATAGAATATTTTAAAGAGAAAGTAACAGTAGTTAAACCTACATGTTTTCTTTCTCATTTTGTAGTTAAGGAGGTATCTAATGATTAAATAACAACTGTTTGTTATTATAAATATAAAAGATAAATTAAGTAGTTTAATAGAGGAGTAAATAAAGTAGCTGATTAAATAGGGGAAACATAAAAATTAGGAGGTATTTTAATTGAGTAGAATACGAAATATACTACTAACTAGCTTAGTTTGTATTTTTACACTAACATTTCTAGTAGCGAATAAATCATTTGCTGTAGAGAACACAGGATTACAAGATGAGTATAAATATGAAATTTATGATAATGGAAGTACAATTGAAGGAGGTAGCCACAAATTAGAGATAGCTGAACTAGGGGGAGCAGGGAGAGTTTATCAAGGGTATTGTTTTCAATTAACGAAACATTTTCCACCAACAAAGCTATCATCAAAGAAATTATATAAAAAGTTACAGAGTAGTGATGAAGAAACGTTAAAACAATATGCATCGAAATATGAACACAATAAACCAGAATTAACAAATTTGAGAAAACAAATAGCTAAAGTAGTAACTGAAGGATACCCAATTAATAAAAATGGTTATTTAAATGAATTGTCAGAACAAGAAAAAATTGAAGTTACACAAGATGCGGTGTGGTATTTTACAGAAGCAACTGCTCCAGTAGATAAAAATTATTCTGGAAAAAATGCAACTGCTATGAAAACTGCATACTTAAAATTAATTGATAATAAAGATTTAGATAAGTATACAAATACTAAATTTGATATATTTGTACCACAAGATGAGAGTTATCAAGCTGTAATTAGCGTAGAGCCGGTAGTAGAAAATATTCAAGCGACACCTTTAAAACCAATTTCAAAAAAAAATATTAGTGCAAAGAAAATTTGGATAGATGCGCCAGATGAGAAACCTATTATATATTTAAAGTTATTTAGACATATAGAGGGTGGAACTGAAGAAGCTGTAAATGAAGCGGAGTTAAAAAAAGTTGATAGTAAAAAGGATAAAGAGACAACAGTTACATGGGAAATGTTACCTGCAACTAACTCAAAGGGAGAGAAATTTATATATTCAGTAAAAGAAGTAGATGAGACCGGAGAATCATTACAATTAAAAGACTATGTAAAAAAAGAAAATGAATTAACTGTTACAAATACTTATATAAAACCATCGATTAATTATAATGATGTAGAGATATCAATAGGAGGAGATTTTATTGAATTTATTGAAGATACAGCAACTGAACATATTACTGGAGAAAATCCAAAGAAACAAGAAGAGGGAGAAGATAGTAGAACGATAGAAGAAACAACAGAGAACAATCTTGTTGAATTTGGTGAAGATACAGCAACT
>NZ_JBSMTL010000012.1:0-55660 GCF_054054385.1 Gemella taiwanensis | reverse complement strand
CGCAAGCTAAGACAGATGGAACAACAGAAGTAAACAATGTAAATCCACAACCAGAAGCGAAGACAGCGGCTAAGAAAGCAGTAGAAGATGCATTAGCTGAGAAGATCAAAGCAATCGAAGCAAATAACGATCTAACTGATGAAGAAAAAGCTAAAGCTAAACAAGACGCACAAGCAAAAGCAACAGAAGCTAAGAATAACATCGATGCAGCAAGAACAAACGATGCAGTTACTCAAGCTAAGACAGATGGAACAACAGAAGTAAACAATGTAAATCCAGAAGCAGTAGCAAAAACAGAAGCTAAGAAAGTAATCGATGAAGCTCTGAAGGCTAAGAACGACGAGATAGATGCCCGTACAGACTTGACAGACGAAGAGAAAACAGCGGCGAAAGAAGAAGCTAAAGCTAAAGCCGATGCAGCAAAAGAAGCAATCGATAAAGCGACAACAAACGTAGAAGTAGGACAAGCTAAGACTAACGGAACAACGGAAGTAGCTTCAGTAGAGCCAAAAGCGTTAGTAAAATCTGCAGCTAAGAAGGCTATAGATGATAAGTTAGCAGAACAACTTAAAGCTATCGCAAATACTCCAGATGCCACTGATGAAGAGAAAAAAGCAGCAGCTGACCTAGCTAAACAATTAGCAGAAATAGCTAAGAAAGCTATTGATGAAGCTAGGGAAAATGCAGATGTGAAAAAATTACAAGATGACTCTAAAGTGGGAATTGAAGAAGCAGTGCCATTTGTAGAAGATAAACCTAATGCAAGAAAAGCGATAGATGAAGAAGCGAAAGTTAAGAAAGCAGCTATTGATGCCAGAACAGATATTTCTGATAAAGTGAAAGAACTTCTTAAGGCTGACGTTGATAAAATTGCAACACAAGCTAAAAAAGAAATCGATGCATCTTCAAGTGTTAATGAACTTAACAAGATAGAAGAAGCTAAGAAATCAGAAATCAAAGCTGTCGAAGAAGTTAGAGTTCCTGCTGAAAAAGTAATCGTAGTAGATCCGACTAACTTAAGGGATGAAGAAAAAGCTAAAGTATTAGCGGCTATTAAATCGGTAAATCCAGATGCGAAAGAAATAACACAAGATGCAAAAGGAAATGTTATAGTAATAACTGCAAATGGTCATAAACAAGTTATTTCAGCTGCACAAGTAACAAAAACAGAAGCAGATCTTGCTAAAGAAAATGCTGGAAATGCGGTTAATACACCTGTAGCTAAGACGGCTGTAACGGATCTAACTAAACTAATAGAAGCAGAGAAACAAGAGATTATAGCCAAAGTTAAGGCGGTAAATCCTGGAGCAACAGTAGCTATCGATGCAAAAGGTAATGTTATTGTAACTAATGGAGAAGGTTTAGTATTCGTACTTCCAGTTCTAGATTTAGTTATTCCGATGGATAAATTGACTGATATTACTGCGAATAGTAAGGTTAATACACCTGCAATAAGAACGTTAGTAGCGAATAAAGGAAGTTTAACGCCAGAAGAAATAGCTAAAATAAAAGCGGCTATTGAAGAAATTAATCCTGGAGCAATAGTTGTGGTAGATACAAAAGGAAATGCCACTGTTACTACAAAAGATGGCAAGTCTACGACGATTTCTTCAGATGTACTAGTGAAAGATGCTGCAGATGTAGCTGTTAAGAATAACGGTGAGAATATTAATCTTGACTTTGATAAAGAGGTAGTTGCGGATATTAACAATCTAACTGAATCTGATAAAGAAAAAGTTAAGTTCAAGGTGTTAGGCGCTATAAGAGAAGCGATAGAACTAGTCGTTGATGAAAAAGGAAATGTGACTGTAATTCTTAAAGATGGAAGAACATTTACTATTCTAGCTAAAGATATCTTTGAACAACGTAAAGAAGTAACTGTAAACTTACCGGAAAAAGTTAAGGTAAAAGATGCTTCAAACCTTACAGAGGTAGAAAAAGAAGCTGTTAAACAAGCTTTAATAACTGCAAATCCAAACTTAAAAGATGCTAAAATTACAATTTCAAACACAGGTGAAGCGACAATTGTTTACCCTGATGGTCAAGTGGTAGTAATTTCAGCTGAAAACTTAGTAGTTGCTGAGAAAGTAACAAGTGTTATCGTTGAGGATAATGTAGTAACTTATACAAAAGAAGATAAGAAACCTACGATAGATTATTCAAATGACAACAGACCTAAGTTCAATGCTAAGAAAGGTCAACGCCTAGTGAATACAGGAGAAGCTGAGACTAATACTGGATTAGCAGGACTAGGAATGGCGCTTTTAGGAGGATTACTTGCGGTAGCGAAACGTCGTAAGGAAAAAGAAGAATAAATATCTGAAAATCGATATCTAATAGTTTCGGTTATATACTAAATCCGGGGCATGGAAAAAATTCCAATCCCGGATTTTAATTTTATATACCAAAAGACAAAGAGCAAAAAAATTCTAAGTAACAAATATTGATGTTACTTAGAATTTTTTATTAATGGCTTTAGCCAGTTGAGGAGGCAAAGTCTCCGAAACAAAAAACCACCCGCTATGCGGGTGCGAGATAAAAGTTAAACAATTGAAAAATCATCCTTTCTTGATAAAATAAGAGTAGTTCAAGCTCTAAAATAAAGAAAGGATGATTTTAATTATGGCAAATAAACATAATAGTTTATCGCATACAAAGTGGTTATGTAAATACCATATTGTATTTACCCCTAAGTATAGACGAAAAATAGAATTTAATCAATACAAACGAGATATAGTAGATATAATAAAAAGGTTATGTAAGTATAAAGGAGTGGAAATAATAGAAGGACATATAATGCCAGATCATATACATTTGCAGTTATCAATACTACCGAAATATAGTGTATCAAGTTTTATGGGGTATTTGAAAGGAAAAAGTTCACTGATGATATTTGATATGCATGCAAACTTGAAATATAAGTATGGGAATAGAAAATTTTGGGCAGAAGGATACTATGTAAGTACTGTAGGTTTGAATGAAAGTACAATAAGAAAATATATCAGAGAACAAGAAACGCATGACATTACAATAGATAAATTGACAACAAAAGAATATACAAATCCATTTGGAAATAAGAAAAAGTAGATAAATCCGTTTAACGGGTAGCGGGCGTCAAAATACAATAGGGCTTGAACGAATGTGAAAGCCAGCGCCTTGAGGTGCGTGTTAGTAACAAAGGGTTATACCCGAAGAGAAAACCACCCCTTTTCAGGGGTGGTCATTATTTTTGTTATTTTGCTAAATTCACAACAGCTTTATTATTCTTGTTGTAAGAGATGTAAGTAAGAGTTAAGAATATTATTCCTAAAACAACTAAGATTAATATAGAATTGTTGTAAATTCCATCAGTTAAACCACCAAGAACAGCGTGGCGAACTGCCATGTCACCGTAGTAAACAGGTGTGAACGGAATTAATCCAGTGTATAGAGAAGGTAACATTTCTTTAGGGAATAGTGGTGTAGTTAGAACGAATTGTAAAGCTACAAATCCGATACTAATAGCATTACCAACTTTTCCGAACGTGTATGATAAGAAGTGTGTTATTATCATAAACACGATACCTGAAAGTATTAATCCGAAGAAATACATTCCGAAGTTTTGTATTCTAAAGTCGAATAATAATTTCATCGCTACAACTTCGATAAGTGTAGCTAATGCTGCAAATATAGACATTGACGCAAGTCTTGAAGTGAATAGACTATTTGTTGATTCCCCGTATTCTGCTTTACGAGCTGGGAATAGGATGTTAAATGCCGCAGCTGCGATTAGTAGTCCGAATACTAAGAAGAATGGAGCCATTGCGTTACCGTAGCTTGTTTCTTCTGAGATGTCGCTAATATTAGTTTTGATTGGGTTAGACATCATGTCTACGTTTTTGTCTCCAGTTTTAGCTGCTGATAGTTTATCAGCTCCGCTAGAAAGTTTATCTGCTAATAAACCAGACCCATCTTTAGCTTTATCTAATCCTGCGATTAACTCAGGAGCTTTAGCTTGCATGATTGTAAGAGCACTGTAAAGTTTATCAGATCCAGCTTTTGCAGTGTTAAGTCCGTTAAGTAGTTCCGGAGCTTTAGCCTGCATAGCAGTAAGTCCGCCGTGAAGTTTGTTAGCTCCATCTTTAGCGCTATTAACTCCATTAATTAATTCTGGGGCTTTGGCTTGCATAGCAGCAAGTCCGTTAGAAAGTTTTTCAGAACCGTCTTTAGCAGTGTTAACTCCGCCTATTAATTCCGGAGCTTTAGCTTGCATGATTGTAAGAGCGCCAGAAAGTTTTTCAGAACCAACTTTAGCGTTGATAAGTCCGTTAAGTAGTTCCGGAGCTTTAGCTTGCATAGCAGCTAAACCGTTAGAAAGTTTTTCAGAACCATCTTTAGCAGTGTTAACCCCGTTGATTAATTCTGGAGCTTTAGCTTGCATAGCAGCAAGTCCATTAGAAAGTTTTTCAGATCCTTCTTTCGCGGCGTTAACCCCGTTGATTAATTCCGGAGCTTTAGCTTGCATAGCAGCTAAACCATTAGAAAGTTTTTCAGAACCCGCTTTCGCAGCATTAACTCCATTGATTAATTCCGGAGCTTTAGCTTGCATAGCAGCTAAACCGTTAGAAAGTTTTTCAGACCCTTCTTTTGCAGCGTTAACTCCATTGATTAATTCCGGAGCTTTAGCTTGCATAGCAGCTAAACCATTAGAAAGTTTTTCAGACCCTTCTTTAGCACTGTTAAGTCCGTTAAGTAGTTCTGGAGCTTTAGCTTTCATATCTGTTAGTCCTTGATATAATTTTTTACCACCGTTATCAAGTTCTTTAATACCGATACTTAATTCTGGAAGTTTAGCTTGAAGTTTGTTAAGTCCTGCATTGATTCTTGCATTTCCGTTAACTAAAGCATCGATTCCACCAGCTAATTCTGGAAGTTTTTCATGCATTATGCTGATACCACCACCTAGTTTATCGAATCCGGCTTGTAGTTCAGATCCTTTAGCTGCAAGTGTTCCAACACCTTGTGCTAGCTCACCTGTAGTCATTGATGTAGTAAGAGCACTTACACCGTTAGTGTAATTTGTTACACCATCTTTAAGTTTTGGAGTAGCATTAGCAAGTTGGTTTAGACCGTTTGCTAAGTCCCCTGTTGTTAGAGAAGATACTGTAGCATCTACTCCACCTTTATATTGATTGAATCCTGCCATAAGGGTAGGAGTTTTTTCATTCATTATTGTTAGTCCAGCTTTTAATTGACCACTACCAGCAGAAAGTTTACCAACAGCGTCTTTGATGCTAGAAAAACCACTAATTGTTCCCTCAAGTTCAGAAGAAAGTGTATTTACATCGAATTTATCAAGTTGAGTTTGGATGTAGTTTAATCTTCCTACACGATATTTCATGCTTGAATATTTTGAGTTTGCGCTAGATACTGCTGAAGAAAGTTCAGCTTTAATCTGGCTATTGTTGTTACTGCTATTGTTTTGAACAGTAGTAGTTGGTTGAGCAGCAGGTGCTGGTGTAGCAGCAACATCGTTACGAGCGGCAGCAAGGATACTTGCTTTTTGCTCAGGTGTTAATTGCATTGATGATAATGTTTGCTCCAAGTTTGCAAAATTAGTGGCTGCAGGAGCTGGAGCAGGTGCTGCTGTAGTTGTAGTAGTCGTGGTAGATTGTGTTTCTATACGATCTACAAGAGCTTTTATAGATTCCAGTTGAGAACCTAATTCTGCAAAAGCACTGTTAAGTGGATTAAAATGTGTTCTATAAGTAAGTTTTAATCCTTTTAGTTTATCTAATGTAGAGTTTAGACTAGATTTCTTAGCTGCTAAATCACTATCACTAGGTAAGTTAGTGTTTAATGCGTTTAATCCTGTGTTTAGTTTGTCAGCTCCATCGACAAGTTTTGGAGTATTTTCAGAAAGTTTAGCTACTCCATCACCTAATGCAGCTCCACCTGCAGTAAGTCTATTAAGATCATCTTTTTTAGCTGCAAGTCCAGAATTGATTTGTGAAATACCGTCTGATAATCTATCAATTCCATTGTTTAATGTAGCACTTCCAGCATTCAGTTTTTCTAAATCTTCTTTTTTAGCTAGTAATTTTTCATTAAGTGTAAGAACACCGTTAGTATATTTTAAAAGTCCAGCTTGGAATTCTTTGCTTCCGTTATATAGAGAATTGAAACCAGAAGTAAGCATAATACTTTTAGCTTTAAATGTATCGAAACCGATAGTAAGTTTATTAGATCCTTCAGTAAGTTCATTTACACCGGAGATTAACGCGTCTTTTTTATCGTTTAATGAACTTAGTCCATCTGATAATCTTCCAGCTCCACTTTGTAATTGAGATACTCCATCACCAAGTTTAGCGCCACCTTCACTAAGACGAGAAAGTCCGTCAGTTAGGCGTTTAGAACCATTGGAAAGTTCGTTGACTCCATTGTTAAGTCTTTGCCCACCTTCACTAAGACGAGAAAGTCCGTCAGTTAGACGTTTAGAGCCATCAGAAAGTTCATTAACTCCATTGTTAAGTCTTTGTCCACCTTCACTAAGACGAGAAAGTCCGTCAGTTAGACGTTTAGAGCCATCAGAAAGTTCGTTAACTCCGTTGTTAAGTCTTTGTCCACCTTCACTAAGGCGAGAAAGTCCATCAGTTAGACGTTTAGAACCATTAGAAAGTTCATTAATTCCATTGCCAAGTTTAGCTCCTCCATCGCTAAGGCGAGAAAGTCCGTCGGTTAGACGTTTAGAACCATTAGAAAGCTCGTTAATCCCGTTACCAAGTTTAGCACCACCATCGTTAAGACGAGTTAGTCCGTTAGATAGACGTTTAGAACCGTCAGCAAGTTCATTAATTCCGTTACCAAGTTTTATTCCACCATCGCTAAGACGATAAAGTCCAGCAGTCAGTCTCCATGATCCTTCGGATAGTTGGTTAATACCGCTGCTAAGTCTTATTCCACCATCGCTAAGACGAGTTAGTCCATTAGAAAGTCGACCAGAACCGTCAGCAAGTTGGTTAATACCACTGCTAAGTCTTTGCCCACCATCGCTAAGGCGACCAAGTCCATTTGAAAGTCGACCAGAACCATCGGCAAGTTGGTTGATACCACTACCAAGTTTTTGGCCACCTTCACTAAGACGACCAAGTCCGTTGTTCAGTGTATTTGAAGCATCGGCTGCTTTGTGAAGAGACTCTCCAATCTCAGAAAACTTACTGTATAAAGTAGCTGTATAAGTTTTTACAACTTGATCCTTAACTGTGTTTGTTAAGTTACTTGCTACAGTTTCCATAATTTTTTCACCATTTTTACTTTTTGTAAAATTGGTAGTAAAGTCGATGTTCATTTTTTCTGGGTTATCGTTTGATAAAGATGTAGCATTTTTAGAAAAGTTCTCTGGAATTGTAACTACCATGTAGTAGTCTCCTTCACGAAGTTCTTTATCGGCTGTATCTTTATCGACGAATTGCCAATTTACTTTTTTGTTTTCTTTTAGTTTATCGACCATTGAATTCCCGACTTCTAGAGTTTTTCCATTAAAATCTACTTTTTGGTCTAGATTAACAACCCCGACTTTCATGTTTCCAGTGTTGTCATATGGATTCCAAACGGATTTTAGGAAGGTTCCTGAATATAAAACAGGAACTAGAAGAACGGTAGCCATGGTAGCTTTTAAACCTTTGCTTTTTAAAAGGCTACTAAATTCTTTTTTTATCATAATTCCTCCTAAGAAATTTCGTCGGCGAAATTCCATTATATTGAATTTGGATGATATGAGTTCATATCACTTAAAATATTTTACAACCTTATAAACTAAAAGTCAAAATATTTTAAAGCAATAGTGAATTAATAATAATTAATATTGAAGTATATTATGTATAATGGGGATAGAAATTATAACTATTAAACAGGTGTTTCATCTAATAAAACCTTTTATTGTTGAGTTTATAGTGAATAATTTAATTATTATGTAACCTTATGAAAAAATATATATTAATTAAAATAATTTTGTTAATACATATTGTAAAAATCCTAATTAATGAAAAAATAAATTCACTAATAAAGAGAAAAATATTGGAGGATATTAAATTTAAAATGTGAAATTTATAGAAAAAATAGCTATAAATATTAAAAAAACAGCTATCTCTATTTGGTGGATAACTGTCTTTAAATTTAAATTACTGTTTATACTGTTGCGTGAGCTAGTTTATGCTCTAATAGATTACTAAAACAAATTTGTGCATCTTTTAAGTCTTTTGGATCTGGATGTTTTTTAGATTCTTTAACCATATCTACAAGATCTGGTGTAACCTTGTGAATGAAGTTAGGATCATGCCAAGTAAGAATTTTGAAAACTATCATAACCTTTGGATCAACTTTACCTTGACAAACAAATGTTTCGTGGATTCTATTGTTTCTTTCTTTCATAAATGCGATGTAATTATTAATAGAATCATCAGCGTGATAATGTTCACGAGGGACACCGCAAGTTAAGAATAGAGCGACATCTTTTCCGTGTATCTCTTGTTGATCTACAAAACGTTGCATATTTTTATTAGCATTTGTTTTATCTGTCCATGCTCCTAAAATATAAAAGTCGTATTCTTTCTCTAGTTTTTTTCGTTGTTTTTTTATGTCGAGTAGATCAACTTCCCCTTGATCTTTTATCTGTTCATAGATAGCCTCGGCTACTTTTTTAGTGTTTTTTGTTTTGCTAGAATAAGCAAGTAAAATTTTCATAATTTAGCCTCCTACTTAGGATGTGGAAATTATTATCCTATAAGTTGATTCCGTATTTATTAAATCTATACAATTATTATATCAAAAATAATTATTGATTTAAATAGCTAATTGAAAATCATAATCAATTATGATTCTGTCTTTAAAAAAAATCAAAAAAAATTGAAAACTTAACTTGAGAAAGTACTGTTCATAACGAAAAAATAAGAAAAAATTAATTGTTTGTGATAAAATACTTATTAAGAAATATTACGAGGATGGATAGAAATAGTAATGGATAGATTGTTTGAAGTGACAAGTTACGCATCGTTTATAGTGTATCATATAGAAGCGATGGATAAAATCAAAGTTCCCAAAAGAGTGATACGTGAATATGTAAATCTTCAAAAAACAGTAAATAACTTTCCGCAAGAGTTAGATTATATATGTAGTTTTTACGATGAAAAAACAGGGAGTAGCGGAACTTTGTTTGAAAATGTTGTAGAAGGGAATTATATTTTATCTTACACAGGCACGAATTTTTACTTTGATAGACAAAAAGATATGTATGCTGATGTTGTAGGGGTTTGTTTAGGTCAAGGGGAACATTTAACTCCGTGTTATAGATTTTATACAAGAATGAAGAAAAAATATGGTGATGATATCATACTAACTGGGCATTCTTTAGGTGGAAGTATTGTGCAGCGAGTTGCTATTGAGTATGATGTGAAGGAAAGTGTAGTTTTCAATGCTGCTCCTGTATATTTAATAAGTGGTATAGATATTTTTATGGATAAAGAAGTTGATGAAGAGTTGTACACTACGCGTATGAAGAAATATCTTAGAAATATGAAAAAAATTGCTATTAAGAAAGCTTTTTTTACAGGTTCTGTTAAAAGGGTTGTTTCGGAGTATGATATATTTACGCGTATAGCTGAGTTGCTTTCTATTGGTTATTATGTTGGTGATGAAATTATAGTTAAAGAAGCCGGAATGCACGGGATTAAGAGTTTTTTAGATATATATAAGAAGTCATTCGGAAGTTCTTTTGAGGGTGGAGAAAGTCAAGATGAGTATTTATCTTCAGAATATAAAGATTTTGGTTTGGCAGAGATAGGGATATTAAGTAATTTTTCTGAGGAACGAATAGTAGAGTTAGAAAAGCAATTGAATATTCTTCTTACTAGCGATACTGTAATCTCTAATTTGAATAAGAATCCATACAATGTTAACTTTGAATTTTTTATAAAAGCTATATTAAGAAATATTGAGAAAGCTAAAGAAAAACAATAATAGATTCCTTGTCTGACGTTTTTGTCAGATGAGGAGTTTTTTTGTATGTGTATAATGGCAGGTTTATGTGTTTTATAGGTTGTTATAAAAACTTTGTGTTTTCTCGTAAGTGATAGAGTGTTAATCGCTTGCTTAAAGTTGTAACTTATTGGAGAAAAATGATATAATGTAGATAGCTATATGCATTCTTGTGAACAAGTAAGAATATATAAAAATACTTAGTATTAATCTAAGGAGGAAGATGATGGCAGAATATAAAATACTAGTAGTCGATGATGAAGAACCGATTGCTAACATACTAGATTTTAATTTAAAAAAAGAAGGTTATGATGTAATAGTTGCTAATGATGGAGAAAAAGCGGTGGAACTTGCTTTTAGTGAAAATCCTGATTTGATTCTATTAGATTTGATGTTGCCGAAAAAAGATGGAATGGAAGTATGTAGAGAAGTACGTGCTAAAAAGAATATTCCAATTATTATGCTAACAGCAAAAAATAGTGAGATAGACAAGGTTTTAGGATTAGAATTCGGTGCTGATGATTATGTGACTAAACCTTTCTCAACACGTGAGCTTATGGCTAGGGTTAAGGTAAACCTACGTCGTGTTACTAAGCAACAAGAAGAAGTTGTAGAAGAGAAGAGTGGTAGTGACCTTGTAATCAAGGATATTGTAATTTATCCAGAAGCTTATGTTATTAAGAAAAATGGTGAAGAAATTGATCTAACACGTAGAGAATTTGACTTGTTCTACTATCTTGCTCAACACCGTGGCCAAGTTTTAACACGTGAGAACTTACTGCAAACAGTATGGGGGTATGATTATTTCGGAGATGTTAGAACAGTTGACGTGACTGTAAGAAGATTACGTGAAAAAGTAGAAGATGATTCATCACAACCAGAATATATAATGACACGTCGTGGTGTTGGTTACTTTATAGGTGAAGAGTAATGAGTTTTTTCGGTAAGAAATTAAAGAAAAGATTCTTTTCATCAATCCGAACTAAGTTCGTAATAGTATATGTATTAGTTAACATAATATCGTTACAATTAATCGGATTGTTCTTTACAACACAATTAAGAAACAGTAATATAAATACATTTGAACAAAATATTATCGAACAAGAAAAAATATTAAATTACCACATTCGTGAGGAGCTTGATAAGGCTAGTACGAAGAGTGGAGAAGAGTCGACGGATGCGGAGAATAATCCTAGCCAAGATTCTACAAGCAATAATCGAGATTCGAAAAGTGGAATAGTAAAACTAGTTAGTGAATTTAATATCCAGAAATTATTACTTGTAAATGTTATTGATAATAACTCGAAAATTTTAGCAAGTTCATCAAAAAATGGAAATGATGATTATCTTGCTAAAAGATCTTTTGATCCGCTTGTTAGTCAAGTTATAAAAACGGGTGAGAGCACTAAACAAATTCAGAACAATGCTGATAGTAATAAGCGTGTCTGGATTTATGTAAGTCCTGTGAAAAAAGATAACGAAGTTGTTGGTGTAATATCACTTATGGCAGATATAGAAAGTGTCTATCAAGAGGTAAGTAGTATTTCAAGATTGTTTATTGTAGGAACTATACTATCAATATTAATAACTACTGTGATAGGATTTGTCGCTTCTAAAACCGTAACGAGTTCTATTGAAAAAATGAGTTCTCAGGTTAAGAAGATGGCTTTAGGAAATTATGGTACTGTAGTTGGTATAGATACAGATGACGAGATAGGTGATCTTGCTAAAGTATTTAATCAGATTTCTAAGAGAATCGAAGAAGAGCAGGCTGTAACGGAGACGGAACGTAGGAAGCTTGCAACTATTATCGAGAGTATGATGGATGGGATTATTACCACTGATAATAATGGAAAAATAATCTTAATTAATACTAGTGCTGAAGATATGCTAGGCGGACGTGATGATGAAATTTTCATTGGAAAAGACGTTCTAAAGATTCTTAATATTACAGAATATGAAAGTATTGAGGAAATACTAGAAGCGGAAGACAGTCTTCTTGTTAATGCATCTAATGATAGTGATGAATTACTTTTACGAGCAGAAATCTCTAAGATAGAAAAAGAGGACAAAGAAGATCTAACTCAGATGTCAACTGAGCTAGAAGGATACATTATCGTTCTTTATGACGTAACAGATCAAGAGCGCCAAGAAAAAGAACGTCGTGAATTCGTATCGACCGTATCTCACGAACTTCGTACACCTCTAACGACTATGAATAGCTATATCGAAGCATTAGAAGAAGGTGTATTAGAAGATAAGGAACTGGCTCCTCAGTTTATTGACACTATTCATAAAGAAACTACTCGTATGATAAGAATGGTAAATGAACTTATGCAACTTGGGAAAATGGATATTAAAGAAGAGCATTATGAAAAAGAGTTCATCGATATAAATAAAATGCTTGAGCAGATTACAGATAGATTTGCACTAACGCATCCAGAGAAGAACTTTATAAAACATATTTCTAAAACGCCGATATTTGTCGAAGGAGATCAAGATAAACTTACACAGGTGTTTGACAATATTGTTAATAATGCTATAAAATATTCTCCAAACGGTAAGAATATTACTATAAGAGTTAGACAGAATTACCATCATAATAGGGTTAGTATTTCTATAAAAGATGAAGGGGTAGGGATACCTTTAGTTCACATTGATAAAATTTTTAATAGATTTTATAGAGTTGATAAAAGTAGACAAAGAAGTATGGGTGGAACTGGTTTAGGGTTAGCTCTAGCTAAGACTATAGTAGAAGCTCATAAAGGGCGTATTTGGGCACAAAGTAGAGAAGGTTATGGAAGTATAATTTTTGTAACACTACCTTGTGAACAAATAGATGATGAATGGTTATAGAGGTGAGTAATATGAGAAATAGAAAAAAGGAAACTGTAAAATCAGTTATTTTAGGTATACTTGTTTTACTAAGTTTAACTTTATCTTATCTTATTATTACTTACCAACCAGATTACGAAATTTTTACGAAAAGATCTACTCAGAAAACAGTTGATTCAAATAAAAATGATCTTCTGAACTTCCTTATTCCAGATAGTGTGGTGAAAAACCAAGAAGGAACAAGGGAAGAAGCTATAATTCAAAATACAATAACAAAAGTAGCTAGCGTAGAAGGAGTCAAAGATAAAAAAGTATTAAAAGAGTTATTGTCTCTTCTTTCAGATAGTGAGAGTACGGAATCAAGGGTTAGAAACCGTAACATAGAAGATATTACGACTAATAACGTTGAAAAAATATTGATAAATTATCAGGTTACTTTGGACTCGGCACTACTTAAACCGTTATTCTTTTCTGAAGACAATTCAAACGTAAGTTTAGAATTTGATACTATAGTTTTATTGAAAGATAGACCTAATATGATTTATCTATATAAAAAAGATGATAAAAACTATCTTCAAATTACTTTAAAACAAAATATATATGAAAAGATAAATAGTAAATTTAATGAGAAAAAGCAAAATTATGCCAAATATAGTTTAAATAATAAATTTATATACCTAAAAGAAGGTGATGAAGATAATGTTATTGATGAATATAGTGCTGAAGACGTTAGTTTAAATAAATTGGCGAGAGATATTTTTGAGAAAAAAGATAATCTTAGAATCAGTAATGAAGATGAAGTGACTGATGGTTATGGAATATTAAGATCTATAAATAACAGATTAGTATATACAAATCCATCTAATGAAGGTGGACGTGAAGTAGGAGCTACTATTGCTATAAATAATACTATTAGTTTCTTAGAGTTAGGTTATGTAGGAGATACTAATTATCAACTAACAACAGCTTTAGACGGGATTAGCATTTTCCAAGAAGCGTATAAGGACTCTATAGCCTTTAGTAAAGATGGTTTTGCTGATATAATATCAGAAGATAACAGTAGTGGAATATATAAACTGACATCACCGAAGAAATTGACTAAGACTTACCTTTCATCGAAAGAAGCGGAGTTATATTCTGTAGAAAAAACAGAGTACGTAATAAACTATCTTTATGAGAGGGTTAATCTAAAAGAAATTGGTGATATAGTTTTAGGTTATGATAAAACTTATAATAAAGACAGAAACAGTTTTAGTTATACTCCTGCATGGTATGTGAAGTATAATGATAGATATATGAGTTTTAAAAAAATAAAAGAAAAGATAGACAAGGGAGAGAGACTATGAATTGGGGCAAGATGAAAACATTATTTATTTATCTATTTGTCGCTTTAAATGCAGTCTTATTAACTTTTTATGTCTATACAGTTCAAAAGAATAAAACTGAAATAGTTCAAGAAAAAGAAATAATAGAACGATCTATGAAAAATGACAATATAACTGTAGAAGAAAACGCCACAAAACGTGATAATTTAGGTTATGTTAATGTAACTATTTCAGATTTGAAAGATTATAAAAAAGAAGAAAATGGATTGAGGATTGAAGTTGAAAATGTAGACAAAACATCAACTCTAAAGGTTAGTTCAGAAAATGCTATAAGTAATGTTAATAAAGGTAGTTATAGAGCGGAATTAGACTCATTTTTACTTGAAAAATTGAAGTTGAGTGCAAATTATGTATTCTCTAGTTATAATTCTAATAAAAATGAGGTTATTTATGAACAACAGATTGATAGTTTCAGAGTATTTTCAAATAAAAATGCTAGAATAGTTTTTGAAGTTGAAAGTAATGGAGATATCAAGCGGTTTACTCTAACAGGAGTTTCTAACATAAGAAAAGATAAAAACGAAACCTTAGTTACATCTAATCAAGCTATAAACAGGCTGTATCATGAAGACTTGATTCCAAAAAATTGTAGAGTTCGTACAACTTTAGGATATTATACTTATATTTCACAAACAGAAAATCAAGTATTAATACCGACTTGGAATGTTGAGATAAGTGATAAGGATGGACAGGTGATCAACTATTATGTAGATGCTATAAACCTAAACATCTTAAATAGAAAAGGTCGCAGTTCATAAACAAATATAAAAAGCTATCTATCGCAATAAAGCGATGGATAGCTTTTACTATATGTATTAGTCTGCTAGGTAAGAACGTAACATCCATACATTTTTTTCTAATTGAGTTTTTAGTCCTAATGCTAGGTCAGAAGTACCTTGATCTCCTTCATCTTCAGCTACACCCATAAGGTGAGTTAGATCGTTGATTAGTAATTCGAAATCGTGGAATACAGCTGCAACCATTTCTTTAGTTGTTTCTTTTTCAGTTGCTTCTTTGATTGTTGCGATTTCTAAAGCGCCTTTAAGTGTAGAAACTGGGCGTCCTCCGATAGCTAATAATCTTTCAGCAACTTCATCTAAAGATTCAGTTGTGTAGTTGTAATAATTTTCAAATACTTCGTGTAGTGTGTAAAAGCTGCGTCCAGTTACATACCAGTGGAAGCTGTGTAATTTTGTGTATAATACTGTTAAATTTGCTACAAGTTTGTTTAATTCTGTTGTACGTGTCATTTTAAATTCTCTCCTTTATTTTGTAATTTATGCTTAAATTATAGCACCATGAATACGTGATGTAAAGTTTATAGTCTTATAATAGTTATTGAGAATTATTATCTAAAATAAAGGTTGATTTATCAATGTTTTCCAAGGTGAAAAAATATAAACGATAATCATTATCGGTATATGTTTTTAATCTCATAGAGCAATAAGTTGAAATTGGGGAGGTGAATTGTTAAAATTAAATAGAAAGGAGTGCTTTTAATGGCGAAGTTATGTATATTTTTAATAAAATTGTATAGAAGGTATATATCTCGTTATACAAGACCGACATGTAGATTTTCACCGACTTGTTCGAGTTATGCAATGGAAAGTTATAAGAGATTTGGCTTTTTTCTTGGAACATACCTAACTATAAAGAGACTTTTGAAATGTCACCCTTTCTATAAGGGGGAGTATTTTGATAATGTTCCTTTATTTAAAAGAGAAATATTTAAATTTAATAGAAAAAAATAAAATAAAGAGGTAGCTGAAACGAGCTGCCTCTTTATTGGGCGAAATTGTTAATTTTGGATAAAAATTTGGAATATTGATTGATCTGTTGAAAAATAAATAAGGGGTTGTTTCAACAATATAACAATTAAAATATTATTTAATTAAAGTATTCGTAGATAAATCCTCATAATTATCCACAAATATTAATTTATATTGCAAAAGTGAGGTAAATCCTCATAATTATCCACAGATGCAAGAGATAATGTTATTTATCAATGCTATTTCCAGCATCTAACCATGCGGCAATTCCGCCCGGGAATCTATAGACATTTTTATATCCTGCTTCTTTTGCTAATACTGCTCCGACGTGGCTTCTTTCACAAGCAACAAAACCACAATAGATAACAATTTTTTTATCTTTATCAGTACCTAAAGTTTTTAAGAATGCTTCTTTTTCTTCTGGTTTTAAATCTTTCATTTCTTTAGGTAAGCCAGCATTTACAGCACCTTTGATTTTTGTTTTTTCGAAGCGATCCGAAGGAATAGTGTTGATTAAAATCATATCTTCTTTGTTATCGATAGATTTTTTTAATTCATCAGCACTTATTAAGTTATAATCCCCAGTTTTTGTAGCTTTAACAAGTTTGATAGATGCTTTTTCCACTTCGTTTTCTTTTCCATCTTTTGCGGAACGGTTAAGACCATCGCCACTACTGCAACCTACTAAAGATACAGAAAGTAATATGCTCGATAAGGCTAAAGTTATTTTATTTCTTTTCATAAATTTAATCCTCCTTTAATTTTCACTTTTATTATAACATAAAAAATGTTTAGTATAAACAAATTATATAATAAAATTTAATTATATTAAGATAGATGATAACTGTTATTTCAGTGTTATTTATATGTAAACTAAAAAATATACAATAGAATATATAAAAATTAATAAAAAATTAATATGTTTATTAATTTGATTTATAGAAGATTTAGACGGTTTTATTTATATTTTTTGTGTAAAAAATAACTCTATTACTAGCTAGTAGTAACAGAGTTATATCTTTTTACAGTATTTATTTATAAAATATTATTTTTTACTAAATATACTTTTAATGAAATTGAAAATTTTAGCTTTACGACTTGTTTCTTTATTGGCTAGCATTTTTTTAACGAAGTCAGGTATTTCGGGTTTTTCGCCGTCTTTTTTATTAGCCAGCATTTTTTTTACGAAGTCGGGCATTTCGGGTTTTTCATCATCTTTTTTATTAGCTAGCATCTTTTTAACGAAATCAGGCATTTCGGCTTTTTCTTTATCCATTTCGTTAAATGTTGTTTGTTCTGGATTATGATAGATAAAAGGATTATCTTTATTACCATTAACTGCAGAAACTAGAGCTTCTATTAAACGAGAGTCGTAGTTTGGCATTGGTGGTCTATGATATGCTACGCCAAATTCTTCGCAAAGTTCACGACATTCAACATCATTGTCAAAAAGCACTTCAATGTGTTCACTTATAAAACTAAGAGGTACAAATATATAGTGATTTGGATGCTCTTTTTGATCTCTTAAATACTCTAGAACATCAGGTTTAATCCATGGCATACCGATATCACTCTCACTTTGCCATGTGTTTGTATAGTTATCTTTATCAAGTCCTATTTTCTCTGCAATTAGTTTGGTCATATCGAAGATTTGATCAACATAAGGGTCGTTATATTTCAAAGCAATCTCAGGTACACTGTGTGCAGAAAAGATAACTTTAAAGCTATCATTTTTTACTTCTGTATCAATAATTTTTTTGATTTCATCAGCCCAAAATTCAATTAATTTTTCTTCTTTATACCATGATTTTATTATATTAAATTTGATTTTATCACTCTTAATAAATCTTTCATATCCCATAATAGAATAGAATGAATAATGAGGTTCTAAAATTAAACAAATACATTCTTCAATGTTGTCTTCTTCCATTTTTGAAATTACATCAGGGATGTATGGAGAAGAGAACTTATTTGCGAAGTATACTTGATATTCATCTTGTACAGCGTCTTTTAACAAATTAACTTCTTTAAGTGTTATTTCTTGAAGGGGAGAACCTTCGATGCGAAGATAGTTTTTTAATAATAAGTTGATTTCATCATCGTTAGGACGAACTCCTCTTCTAATATTCGTGAAAAATTTAGCTACGCCTTCAAATGTATAATCCTCAGGTGTTCCATATGTCATAACTAAAATTGCTTTTTTCATTATTTAACCTCTCATAATTGTATAGTTATATACGATTATACCACTATTTGTACTAAAACACACGTATTTTTATATTGTTACAGAAATTATTATCAATTACAATATCATATCGATTAAACTTAAATTGTTTAGACTGTTATAATTATGAAGAAATTATGACGAGATTGATGATAAAAGGAAGCAATGTATAAAGTACAAGAAAAGATTAAAATACTATTGCAAAAAACTCGGAAAAGTTATAATATATAAGATAACTAAAAAGTACACTAATAAGGGAGTTTTAAAATCTCCGATTGGTAGTTGTAAAAAGGAGGAAGTGTTTAAGTGAGAAAGAAAATATTAGGAGCAATAACATTTATGGCTGCTGTAGGTGGAGTTATTTATATGAAAAATAATCCTAAGTATAAAGAAATAGTTAGAGTCGTAAAAACTGCAGATGCACGTGGTTTTTATGAGAAAATAATTTTAGAAAAAGATAAATTGGCATTTACGGCGAAGTCGAAAATAAAAGATTATAAGATTGATTATGAGAGTATAAGAAGTGTTGGAGAAAAAATTTATGCTAGATTAATAGTTAATAATGATGAAAAAATAAATATTGATACGGTACTCGATGAAAAAGATGTGAATGTAGAAGAAGTAGCACATTCGGAAAAATTAGATGAACTATTGAGTGAATAAGATAATTGTAGGGTGTAAAAATAATTTTTGGAATAAAATATTTCCTAAGAAATAATAAAAAAGGAATCCTCCATTACAGTAAGGTGAATGTAATGGAGGAATTTTTCATGGTTAAATTAATTGTTTAGTTTTATTTTTATGCAAAACGACTGCGAATACTTGTTGGTATTGATTTATAAACACTCTTAGTAACGAAGAATAAGAATGTTATTAAAGCACCTTTAAGTAGGTTGAATGGTATAATACCAGCCGTTACGATTGTTTTCACGTTAGTCACGATGTCTGCTAGATTCATAATATATCCATATGCTGGAAGTAACACGAAGTAGTTAAGTAATGACATGAATAATGTAATAGCTAAAGTACCTAAGATACCACCGATGATTGTTTTTGCAGTACCTTTTTTGTAGAAGAATACGATAATGCTAATGAAAGTAAATTCTACAACGATATTAGCAATTGATCCGATTGGCTCATGTGATAATAATGCGAAGTGTAGGAAGTTTTTTAAGAATGACACTAAAAGTGCATCTTTATAACCTAATAATAACAACGCCATGAACAGCGGGATAAATGTGAAATCAAATTTTAGAAATGGTGGCAAGAATGGCACAGCAAAACTAAAAAAAGATAGAAGTAGAGCAATAACTGCAAGCATTCCACTTAAAATAAGTGAATGAACATTTTTTTTATACATATTAAATCCTCTTTCCTATCTTCATAGGCAAAAAATAACCGCAATACAATTTTTAATACGGTGAATTTCAAATCTATATCAGATATAAAAAACACCACTTTAAAAATTTTAAAGCGGGACTGAAAGGTATGAAAAATAAGCATTGCACAATACATTGTATGACAAATATACATACGTAGTAAGGTTATATGTGCAAGTTTATTAATTCTATATCTTCTATCATCCAGACTGTACTGTCGGTTTTGGAATTTCACCAAATCAGCTTGCGCTCGCGGACTTTAACCGCCGGTCGGGAATTTCACCCTGCCCCGAAGATAATTTAATTATTTATTATAGGTTTATTATAAACCTAAGACTAAAGTTTGTAAAGAGAAAAGGCTTAACTTTTTTGAATAGATAAAAGTAGCCCAGAAATAAATCTTCCGAGCTACTTAAATTATTTATTATTCTACTGTTACTGATTTAGCAAGGTTACGTGGTTTATCCACATCTAAACCTTTAGTATAAGCTGCATAGTATGCGAATAATTGTGTAACAACGATACTTGCGATTGGAGCAAGATCTTCGTTTACGTTAGGAATCGCATAGTCACCTTCACGTGCTAATTTTTCTAATGTAATGATTAGAGTATTAGCTCCACGGCTAGCTACTTCACTTACGTTACTACGTGTATTTAAGTCAAGTTTTGCACTTGTGATAAGAGCTACAACTGGTGTTCTTTCTTCGATAAGAGCGATTGTACCGTGTTTTAATTCTCCTCCGGCAAAACCTTCTGTTTGAATGTAAGAAACTTCTTTAAGTTTTAAAGCTGCTTCACATGCACTATAGTAGTCGATTCCACGTCCAATATAGAATGCATTACGTTCAGTGAATAAGTTTTTAGCTAAGTCTTTGATAGTTTTTGTATCATCTAAGATTGATTCGATTGCTGAAGTAATTACTGATAATTCTTGCTCGATATCAAATTTAGGTTGTTTTGAAAGTTGTTTTGCTACTTCGTAAGCTAGTATGCTTAATGTTGCGATTTGAGCAGTGTATGCTTTAGTAGATGCAACCGCAATTTCAACACCTGCGTGAAGTAATAATGTGTAGTCACATTCACGAGATAGAGTTGACGCATCAACGTTAGTAAGTACTAAGAATTTATAATCTTCATTTATGCTGCGTAATTTTGTTAATACTGCACGAAGGTCAGCTGTTTCTCCTGATTGAGAAAGGAAGATGAACATTGGTTTTTTAGATAATAATGGTACGTTATAAGCAAATTCTGATGCTAGGTGTACCTCTGTTGGGATACCAGCCCATTTTTCGAAGTAGTTTCTTCCTACTAAACCAGCGTTATAACTTGTACCACATCCGATGATGTATAGTCTATCCGCATCTTTTACGTTGTTAATAATTTCACTGTCAATATTTACATCATGTCCATCAAAGTAGTGAGAGATGATATTACGCATAGCTCCTACTTGCTCATGAATCTCTTTAATCATGTAATGCTCGTGGATACCTTTATCAATTTCTCCAGCGTTTAAGTTAGTTGAGAAACTTTCACGTTCTACAACGTTACCTTCTTTATCTTCGATAGTTACGCTATCTTTTTTCACGATAACAATTTCACCATCGTTGATTTCTAAGAAGTTGTTAGTGTACTTAATCATTGCTAAAGCATCACTACCAACATAGTTTTTATTTTCTTCTCCTAGTCCAATAAGAAGTGGACTTTTGTTTTTTGCTACATATAAAGTGTCTTTATCTTCTGTGTCGATTAAACAAAGTGCATAAGATCCTTGTAATTTAGATACAGCTTTTTTGAAAGCTTCTTTAGTTTCAAGACCACGATCACTGTATATTTGAACTAATTGAACGATAACTTCAGTATCAGTTTCAGAAACAAGTTCTACATCTTTGAAAAATCTATCTTTAAGTTCTTGGAAGTTTTCGATAACTCCGTTGTGAACTAAGATGAAACGTTTGTTAAAGCTTTGGTGAGGGTGAGAGTTAGTTACGTTTACTCCACCGTGAGTAGCCCAACGTGTATGACCAATACCTAATTCTAGGTGAAGATCTCCAGGGATTAGGGCTTCTAAGTTTTTAATACGACCAACAGCCTTTGTTACATTAGCCTTACCATCCACAACTCCTGCAATACCAGCTGAGTCGTATCCGCGGTACTCAAGACTACTCAGTCCATCGATTAAAAATTTAACTCCATTTGCTTTTCCAACAAATCCTACAATTCCACACATATTAAAAATTCCTCGCTTTATTCTTTATTTAATTAATCTCTCATAGAAAGTACTATGAAATTTATATTCACTCAAAAATATTATACTCCTCTTAGTTTATGTTAACCTAAAAGAAAGTAATATGGGTCTAATAGAGAGAGGATAATGATTTTAAGGGTTCTTATATCTAATACTGCGTTTCTCAGCTGTTGCATAGGCTGTGGGAGCGACTCAAAAATCGTGATTTCGTAGAAATTGATTTTGTCGAGTCGCCCCCGCACAGTTTATTAGATTTCAAAAGAGCTTTTTAGCGATCTTTGAAATCAATAAACCACTGCGTCTAGGTATGACTTAACATACTTTATGAAATATTTTGTTAGTAGCCACTGTAATTATTTCATCGTCTCTTCGTTCCTAGAAATATTAAGATCTACCCCAGCAGTGGCAACTAAAGTTTTTTACGTCATTCTTCCTTAAAAACTAAGTTGCTGTTGCATACGCTGTACCTAAGTATCTTGTCGTCACTGTGTTCCTAAAGATACTAAGGTACACCCCATTGTACATTATCTAACGAAACTCTCTGGTTCCGAAAAAGCATCCGCCGAATTTTCGATAACTTTTTTCCTCGTCAACTAAGCTCAATTTAACCTTTAGAACTTAGTTCGGGCGCTATAATTATAAATTTAAATTACCTCCTAATATTTTTAATCGTATATACTATTATACTAGATGAAAAGGGCGTTGTAAACTGAAAGGATATATTTACATAAACTCAAATATTAAAATAAAGTGTCTGAAAATTTAACTCTAATTTTTAGAATGATAGAAAAATAAGGTTCACTAATAAAAAAACCTACTTACTTTTACAGTAAGTAGGTTTTAATGTTATTAACGTCGAGAATTAGTAGCTACTTCTTTAGCGTTTTTCACTTCATCAGGAAGTTTAATTTCTTTAACGTTATTTACGTTAGAATATTTGATGATTTGTTTGATTTTCATTGTAGTTGGGTTTGAAGTATCTTTAGTTGCAAGTTCCATTGTCACTTCGTTGTTAACAGGTACGAAATCTTTAGTAACTACAAGTTTAATTGAAACGTTTTTGAAATCAACATTGTTAAATGCACTAGCAGTCACTTCGCTTCCTGAAGAAGCGTTAGCAACAGCAACCATAAGGTCTTTGAATTGCTCTCCATTTCCTGTATATGTTAGAACATAGTTTCCATTTTCTTCAGTTTTCTTGAAATCTTTAGCGATTTTTTTGTAGAACTCTAAGATTTGATCTGAATTAGCAATCTTTTTAAGATTTTCAAATTGTGCAGTTATATTGTTGTTTGAACTTTTAACCCACTCGTTTTGTCCTGTTGATTTTGCATAAGCTGTTCCATCTTTAATGTACAATTCTAATGTTTGGCTTTGTCCTTGAGCTTTTACATCAGTAGTTGCTTTCATTGCAAGTGGGTCCATGATTAATGAACCAGATACAGTATTTTCAATTGTTTGGTTTTGTTCACCAACTAAAATTTCAGATTGGCTTGTAGCTTCGAAATCTGTACTCTTAATATTTTTAGATGATTCTACTGATTTATTGACGATTTGTTCTGCAGAAGTTCCCATGCCACAAGCAGCAAGAGTAACCGAAAGAATAACCGTTGCAATAAGCAATAGATATTTTTTTAGTGATTTTGTCATGTGTCTCTCCTTAACTTTAATTAAAATAGATTGTTGTACAAATCTAGTTTCATAAATTTATTTTTATAGCATTATTCTATCATATTATAGCCAATATTACTACATTAATAAGTTATATTTTTAAAATATCTGTAATAAATAATATAGGCAATAAATAAGGAGATTACTTTTATTTAATATTTTTTGTGAAAATAATAAAAAATCTATTGACTTATATCAATGATTGATATACAATTATATTGAAGATAGATATATCAATGATGGATATAAATACAGAATATCTCTAATTAATTTAGGAGGGATAAAATGGCAAAGTTAAGCCCTTATGAAACGGGTGAATTAACGGATAGTATATTTTTTACACTTCTAGTTTTGACAGAACCTATTCATGGTTATTTAATAATGCAAAAGGTGGCAGAAATTACCGATAATAATATTATTATCGGCCCTGCGACAATGTATACGACTTTAGGAAAAATGGTTTCTGTTGGCTGGATAGAAGATAAAGAGATTGATAATTCGAAAAAAGAATATCATATTACTCCAAAAGGTATGGAAGTTTTGGAGAAAAATTTAAAACTTCGACAGTTTTTACTGGATGTAGCTAAGAAGTTTATAGGTGGTGGAAGTGATGAGTAAATATAAGGTGATACATACATTCGCTTTAACAAATAAAAGACTCATGAGAAAGTTAGAAAGATATAGTGCTAGGGGCTGGCATTTTAAAAAGTTTCTAGTATTCTTCATTTTATTAGAAAAAGGAGAAAAAATTAACTATAAATATGAATTGGTATATGATAAAAAGTTCGATGCTGAACGAGAAGATTTTTATAAGTTTAACGGTTGGAAAGTAGTTAGAAATAGTTTTTTCTGGCAAATATTACGCGGAGAACCTACGGCAACTACACTATATACAGATAATTTGAGTGAAGAATACATGTGGCTATATAGAATAAGATTTAATGGGAAAATCATGTTAGGATGCTTTTTTCTAGCTTTGATTACACATTTAATAAATAAATTTTTAATGCCATCTGAAGTAATTGATTTTATTACAGGAATGTCTTTTGGCTTTGGTCTAGGACTAGGTGCTGTAAATATAGCGTTCTTTATAAAATATTTATTTTTGAAGAGAAGAAAGGATTGAATTTATGAAGTATAAATATGTTCCTGTATTTATAAGTTATGATAAAGTAGCGGATAAGATGAATCGCTTTGCTGCTAAGGGATATGAATACGATAAAGAGGTTATAGTGGCAATTAGAATGAAGAAAGTCTCAGAGACTAGCGACAAGCAATACAAATTTATCTTTGATAAACAGTTTACACCTGAGATAGAAGAGTATTATAAAGCAACTGGTTGGAAGCTTCATAAGTTTCAATTTTATGATTTGTTTAGGCTAGCTGAAGGGACTTCTAGTTCGTATCCAATATATACTGATACCGAGACGGAATTAGAGTTTGTTAAGTATAGATTGTTAAGATTTATAGTTTTGTTTGTTTTAACAAATATAATAGGGGTATTGTATTTTACTAATATTAAATGGGTAATTAATAGTGGAATACCTGATTTATTAGCCATGTTAATAGGTGGATTAATAGGTGGTATATTTGGTTACTGTATAGGAGGACTTGGAATGTTTGTGTCGAAATATTTCAAGTTGAAAAAAGAAATAAAAAATAATGATGAATAAAAAAGGGATATAACTTTTAAAAAGTTAGGAAATGAGGTAAGGGCTATGATTTTAGAATTTAAAAATGTAGAGAAAAGCTTTGGGAATAAGAAGGTTCTTAAAGGTGTTAGCTTCACAGCGAAAAGTGGGGTAGCTAACGGATATTTAGGACGAAATGGTAGTGGTAAAACTACAAGTTTTAGAATTTTGTTAGATATATTTAAACCTGACAAAGGGGAGATTTTACTAGATGGGAAACCTTTAGATCACAATAAGGTAAAAATTGGGTATCTACCAGAAGAACGCGGAATGTACGATGGAGTTGGATTAGTAGATCAGCTTACGTACTTCGGAATGCTAAAAGGTATGAAGAAGAAAGCAGCACAAACAGAAGCGAAAAAATGGTTAGAGTACTTCGAATTAGAAGATAACAAACAAGCATTAAAAACATTATCTAAAGGTAATGCACAAAAAATTCAAATTATTCAAAGTGTTATGAATGATCCGGATATTCTTGTTTTTGACGAACCATTCAGTGGACTTGATCCGGTGAACGTATCAAAGTTAAAAGAAATAATTACAGACTTTATCAAAAAAGATAAACTAGTTATTTTCTCATCTCACCAAATGCCAGTTGTAGAAACTTTTTGTGAAGACATTAATATACTAGAAAAAGGGGAAATTACTTTAAGTGGAAATCTAGATTATATTAAAAAACAACTTGGGCATGGAAAAATGATTTTGAGTGTTAGTAATTTAGAAAAAGAAGAATTGCTTGCTAATCTAAGATCTATACCATTAGGTATCGAATACTCATTAGTACCAGAGGGAGTGCTTCTTGATTTTAAAGAAGAGGGATCTAAAAAAGAACTATTAGCAAAACTTGCAGGAAGTAGCTTTAATATAGAAGAATTTAAACTTTATAAACCATCGTTAGAAGATATATTCAAAGAACAGGTAGGTAAGTAGTTATGAAGAATTTTAGTACAGTATTTAATTTCGAGTTAAAACAATTTTTCGCAAAGAAAGCGACAAAAGTTATTATGGCAATATACTTCGTTATCGCTATAGGTATAACATTTGTACCATCGATTGCGAACAGTAATCTTTTCAAAGGTGATAGCAATGATAATTTCAATCGTAGTGCTTATGTTGTAAAAGATGTAAGTATAAAATTAGACGATTTGAAAGAAGCTAAAAAATACTACAATAAAGAAGCTTTAGAAAAAGATATTAAAGATAATAAACTTGATGAAGGTATCGTCTTAACAAAAGATAGTTATGAGTATTTATCTAAACAATCTATCTTTAGTAAAGGTGGTAGTGAATTCAAAGAAGCTTTTGGAAAAAATGTAGAAAAATTAGTCTATAAACAAAACGGTTTAGATTATGATAAAGTAAACAATGTGAAATCACATCTTCCTCAACCTGTACCTGTAAATGTAAGTGGAGATTCTGATGCTCAAACTCAAGCGGTGAATGTAGTAGTAGTTTATGTTCTTACATTTATCGTCTATATGACAGTAATTCAATTCGGTAGTGTTGTTGCGACAAACGTTGTTAAAGAAAAAAGCAATAGAGCGATGGAACTGTTAGTAGTTACTGTAAGTCCAAGAACACTTATCGTAGGGAAAGTACTAGCTTTATCAGTTGCGGTACTTATTCAAATGGGGTTAATAATTGGTGGATTATTCGCAGGTCTAAAAATTAATGGTTCTAAATATAGTGATAATATTAAACATATTTTACAAAATGTAGACTTAAAAGTTCTTGGTGTGGGATTAGCGTTCGCCTTAACTGGATTTGTGATGTTTATGTTTATGTACGCTGCATTCGCTTCACTAGTTAGTAAGGTTGAAGATGTCAATGGAGCGATAACTGTGCCGATGTTACTGTTTATGGGAGCATTCTTCGTAAACTACTATATTATGGGTTCAACAGGAGATACTAAACTTGCAGAGATTTTATCATATGTTCCATTCACATCATACTTTGTAATGTTTACACGTTATGCGATAAGTCATGTTTCTATACATGATTTAGCAGTATCTTATGGTATTCTAGTCGCAAGTACATTAATAGTAGCCCTTCTTAGTGTTAGAGTATATAGACTAGCAACATTAAGATATGGTCAAAAATTAAACTTCTTCAAATTATTATTTGGTAAATAGGAGAATATACTGAAGAAAAGATTCAAATTTTGAGTCTTTTCTTTTTTCTTTTTACCTAATAAAAAGGTATAATATAAAAATAGAAAATTATAAAATAAGGAGGTTACTCTTATGAGTGAGTTGAAAAGAACGATAGGTTTTATGCCGGCCTTTATGACGGTTATAGGCTCGGTAATAGGAGCAGGTGTGTTTTTTAAAGCAGCTGTTATTTATAAGACTACAGGGACGATGAGTCTAGGGTTACTAGCGTGGATCCTTGCTGGTATTATTACGATTTGTGCAGGTCTTACAGTTGCGGAACTTGCAGCGTCTATTCCTGAAGTTGGAGGGATGGTCGTTTGGATAGAAAGAACTTATGGGAAAACTGCTGCGTTCTTATTAGGATGGGCGCAGTCGGTAATTTATTTCCCTGCGATGATTGCAGCACTTGCGGTTATTTTCTCTACACAAGTTTTAAACTTATTAAATTTAGATAAAGCATGGCATTTACCTATAGCTTTTGCAGCAGCTGCATCATTAATGTTTTTAAACTTTTTAGGTGGGAAAATTGGAGGGGTAATTCAGACAGTAGCTACTATTTGTAAATTAATACCGTTAATAGTAATTATTGCATTTGGATTATTCCAAAGCGATTCACAGCCGCTACAATTATTCCCTATAGAAGCGGGGAAAGATATTTCATTCGCTAGTGGATTAGGTGGAGCTTTACTTGCTGCGATGTTCGCATATGAAGGATGGACTAACGTAGGAAGTATGGCAGGAGAGATGAAAAATCCTAAAAAAGATTTACCAAGAGCAATCTTCTTAGGTTTAGCTGTTGTTATGGCGGTCTATGTACTAATAAATGTAGCTTATCTTATGACTTTACCTTTAGATCATGTTGCAGGTAATCAAACTGTGGCTAGTGAAGTAGCTGCGAAGTTATTTGGTGGTATTGGTGGTAAGATTATCACTATTGGAATATTAATCAGTGTATATGGAGCGATTAACGGATTCTCAATGGCTGGGATTCGAGTACCTTATGCAATGGCGAAAAGTGAACAGATTCCATTTAAAAATGTATGGACGAAGTTAAACAAAGGTGCTGTGCCGGTGAATGCAGGATTATTACTTTTAGTAATAGCATTCTTAATGATGTTAACTGGTAGTTTTGATATGTTAACAGACTTATTAGTGTTTGTAATGTGGTTCTTCTACACGGCGACATTCCTTGCGGTAATTATACTACGTAAAAAAGAACCAAAATTAGAAAGACCATATAGAGTACCTTTATACCCAATAGTTCCTATAATAGCTATTCTTGGTGGGGTGTATACTTTAGTAAGTACTTTAATCTCACAAACATCATTAGCTATGGGAGGAATAGCCCTAACATTAATAGGATTATTATTCTATACAGAATTACATAAGAAATTCAAAAAATAATAAAAAAAACATCGCATATTAGAGAACCTAGTATGCGATGTTTTGGAGTTATTTGTTTCTATTTTATGAATTTATTTTTTCAGAATATGTTTAATTTACGAATGAAATTTACTATTATTAACAAGTTGAAAACATTGATATAGCAACTCTCATAAATAGTTGATTATATATATTTAATTTGATATAATCAAAATCGGAGAGAGAAGTTAGGGAGCATTATAGTTTCCGATGAAGATGGTGGCTACTTCAATTTGAAAGGGGATGGTGCTATGTCCGCATACACTAAAATCTTGAAGAAAGGAGTAGCAAGTTGTCACCTTACGAAATAGTACAAACTATTATTGGTATAAATCTATTGATTGCAACAATAGTTGGAGTGTGCTTAACAGCGTTCAAAAATGACAATAAAAAATAACCATCTTTAACTTTAGCTGGTTAGATGGTTATTATTATAACTAACTAATTGAGCCACCGTCTTTAAAACGGCTCTCTCTTTTATGATTTTATTCTAACATAAATATCTAATAAGTTCAATGAATAAATAAGGTCATAGTTAAATTTATTGAAATTTGCTGAAATTAGTAATACTACTAAAGTAAATAATATAACATCGCATATTAGAGAACCTAGTATGCGATGTTTTGTTGTTATTTATTTCTATTTTCTAAGTAGTCTGCAATTGCGGCTACGTCTTTGTCTCCACGTCCAGATACGTTAACGATAATTATTTTATCTTTATCTAGTTTTGGAGCACGTTTGATTACTTCTGCAAGTGCGTGTGAACTTTCGATCGCTGGGATAATTCCTTCTGTTCTAGTTAATAGAAGTAAGGCATCGACAGCTTCATCGTCAGTTGCACTTACGTATTCAGCACGTTTTGCATCTTTTAGGAATGAGTGTTCAGGTCCGATACCTGGGTAGTCTAATCCTGGAGAGATTGAGTAAACAGGTTTTACTGAACCATCTTCGTTGAATAGTGCGTAAGTTTTCATACCATCAACAACTCCAACAGTTCCTAAAGTAAGTGTTGCTGCATGACGATCTGTATCAAGACCACGACCAGCAGCTTCAACTCCTAGTAATGCTACTTCTTCGTGAGGGATGAACTCAGCAAAAGCTCCGATTGCGTTAGATCCACCACCTACACAAGCTACTACTAAGTCAGGTAGACGTCCTTCTTTTTCTAGGATTTGATGTTTTGCTTCTTTACTGATAACTTTTTGGAAGTCTTTTACGATAGTTGGGTATGGGTGAGGTCCAACTGCTGATCCTAGTACGTAGAAAGTATCGTCGATATTTTCAATCCATGCTTTGAATGCAGCGTCAACAGCTTCTTTAAGAGTTTTTTCTCCTTCTTGAGCTGCGTGAACTTTTGCCCCTAGCATTTCCATTCTAAATACGTTTAGTCTTTGTCTTTCTACATCAAGAGCTCCCATGTAGATTTCACATTCCATACCGAATTTCGCAGCGGCAGCGGCAGTAGCTACACCGTGTTGACCTGCTCCTGTTTCAGCGATAACTTTCTTTTTACCCATACGTTTTGCAAGTAAAATTTGTCCGATAACGTTGTTAAGTTTGTGTGCCCCAAGGTGGTTTAAATCTTCACGTTTAAGGTAAATTTTTGCTCCACCAAGGTGGTTTGTTAAACTCTCAGCGTAGTATAGTGGAGTTTCACGTCCTGAGTAATCTTTTAAGTAGTGAGCGTATTCTGCTAAAAACTCTTCATCATCTTTATATTTGTCATAAGCTGCTTCTAGTTCATCTAGAGCTTTTTGTACAACTTCAGGTACGAAGCTTCCTCCAAATTCTCCAAAGTATCCTTTTAAGTTGTTTAAGTTATTTTCTAAGTTTGTCATAATTGTTTATTTCCTTTCGAATTGCCTATAAGATTTATTTAAATTTTTTATTTTACCCCAAAAAGAAAAGACCGTATAGAATTCTATACGGCCCTTTTGCGAAATTTAAAACGATTTTTCTACAGCCGACATAGACACTTTTTAGAGTACACTAAAGTTGTGTCTACGTCATAAAAACATACACACAACATTATCTACGCCAGTTTTGCCAAGATTTTAAAGTTGTTGTTTGTTTCATTTGTAGTTCCTCCTTTTCGTTTTTGTTGTTTTTATTATACACATGATTATCAGGAAAATCAATAATTATTTTAAAAATTTTCTGAAAATTATTAGAAAATCTTCTTGGGATAATGATAATTCTATAATAGGGTGTAGTATCTTGAATGAAATCTATATTATTGTAACAGATGTTTCAGTAAGTGTAATACAATATATATTTCAAAAAGATTTGTCTAAGAAATAGCGTTTTTATTATTTTTTTTATTAAAACAGCGATATTGTAATTTTTAAAACAGATTAAATAAGTTAAATTTATTACTATTTTAATGGTATATTTATTGATATTTCTTATTATTTATTATAAAATATCGATAGTGATAATTATTATCACAAAATAAAGAAAAGAGGTATGAATAAATGAGTAAAATTGTAGTAGTCGGAGCAAACCATGCAGGGACAGCATGTGTTAATAAAATTTTAGCAACATATGGTGATAAAAATGAAGTGGTAGTTTTTGACCAAAACTCAAATATTTCATTTTTAGGATGTGGAATGGCTTTATGGATTGGAAAGCAAATTTCAGGTCCAGAAGGATTGTTTTATGCTAGTAAAGAGTCTTTAGAAGAAGCAGGAGCCAAAGTATATATGAATTCTCCTGTTGAGTCTGTTGACTATGATAAAAAAGAAGT
Organism: Gemella taiwanensis; assembly: GCF_054054385.1. Lineage (NCBI taxonomy): Bacteria > Bacillati > Bacillota > Bacilli > Caryophanales > Gemellaceae > Gemella > Gemella taiwanensis. Next base: position 24,129 of record NZ_JBSMTL010000012.1, on the reverse strand, counting down.
ACACGTACTATTAGATGGAAAAACAAAACACGTTGAAGGTTATGATAAACTAATATTTGCGACTGGATCGACACCTATCTTACCTCCAATTAAAGGAGCAGAAATTGTGCCAGGGAACAGAGAGTTTAAAGCTACATTAGAGAATTTACAATTTGTTAAGTTATACCAAAACTCTGAAGAGGTAATTAATAAACTTAATGCTAATCCAGATATTAAACGTGTAGCAGTGGTAGGTGCAGGATATATTGGTGTAGAACTTGCAGAAGCATTTGAACGTTTAGGAAAAGAAGTAACTGTAGTAGATATAGTAGATACATGTCTTGCTGGATATTATGACCCTGAATTTTCTAATTTAATGAAGAAAAATCTAGAAGATCATGGTATTAAATTAGCGTTTGGACAAAAAGTAGAAGCTATTGAAGGTGATGGAAAAGTTGAAAGATTAATTACTGATAAGGAAACATTTGATGTAGATATGGTTGTATTAGCTGTAGGTTTCCGTCCAAATACTGCATTAGGTGATGGCAAAATTGAATTATTCCGTAATGGAGCATTCTTAGTTAATAAAAAACAAGAAACAAGCATAAAAGACGTATATGCTATTGGAGATTGTGCAACTGTATATGACAATGCAGTTGGTGATACAAACTACATTGCCTTAGCATCTAACGCAGTTCGTACTGGATTAGTTGCAGCTCTAAATGCTGGAGGTGATGGAGATGTAGTCGAATCAGCAGGTGTTCAAGGTTCGAATGGTATTTGTATCTATGACCTGAAAATGGTATCTACTGGTTTAACATTAGAAAAAGCAAAACGATTTGGTTATAATGCAGCTGTGACAGAATATACAGACTTACAAAAACCAGAATTTATAGAACATGATAACCATGAAGTAAAAATCAAAATAGTATATGATAAAGATAGTCGTGTAATTTTAGGGGCCCAAATTGCATCTAAAGAAGATATTTCAATGGGAATTCATTTATTCTCATTAGCCATCCAGGAGAAAGTAACTATTGAAAAACTTGCTCTTACAGATATTTTCTTCTTACCGCATTTTAACAAGCCGTATAACTATATAACTATGGCTGCTTTATCAGCAAAAGAATAGTAGATAAAAATTTTTAAAAAATAGTACCGTCTTAGAATTCTAAATTATAAAAAATTTATATAGGAATTCATAGATGTTGTGGTTTGTTGATATTTAAATTCGTTTTATAAAAACTGTATAGATATTTAATAAACTTTGAAGGGAGTAACTCGATAAAATCGATTTCTTTGAAATCGTAATTTTCGAGTTACTCCCATTTTTTTGATAGTAGGGATGATTTTCTCCATGAACTAGAGTCTTTATAGAAAAAAATATATATAGTAATTATAGAAAGTAAACTTTATATATGCTAAAGTATTTTTATCTTAAAAATTTTTTAAAAAAGTGATATAATGTAGCAGTACATAGTTAGATATGGAGGTGCAACTTGAAATTATCGGTATTAGCCAGCAGTAGTAGTGGAAATAGTATCTATATAGAGCATAATAATTTTAAATGTTTAGTAGATGCAGGACTGACTGGGAAAAAAGTAGTAGAGAACTTGGCGCAAATAGAGCGTGATATTAAAGATATCAATGCAATTTTTGTAACACATGAACATATTGACCATATAAAAGGAGTAGGAGTACTCGCAAGGAAGTATAATATTCCAGTTTATGCTAATAAACTTACTTGGCAAAACATGACTAAATGTGGTGAAATCAGCTCAGATCTTAAGTTTCATTTTGAAAAAGAAGAAAGCAAGATCTTTGATGATGTAGTTGTTAATAGTTTTGGAGTTAGTCATGATGCGATTAATCCACAGTTTTATACATTTGAATGTGAAGGAAAAAGGGTGAGTATTCTTACAGATACGGGTTATGTCTCTGATAAGATGATAGATTATGTGAAAGATTCACATACTATTGTCTATGAGAGCAATCATGAAGAGAATGTTCTGCTTAGTGGGCCTTATCCATGGACGACTAAACAGCGTATATTATCGGACATGGGTCACTTATCAAATACAGATTCTGCTAATTATTTAACAAAAATAGTAGGAGATAGCACAAAAAATGTCTTTTTAGCCCACTTAAGTGAGCAAAATAATACGAAAGAACTTGCTCGTATGGCAGCTGACATGACTCTTAAAAATAAAGATATAGAGTGTGTTTTGGAAGCTGATAAAACTATTGATTGTAATAATAAAATAATTATTATGGATACTGATCCAGTAGTTCCAACAAAGATAGTAGAAATATAAAAATTAATAAAAGAGCGACTTGATAAAATATTTTTTAGGAAATAAGATTTTGAGTCGTTTTTTTTTTAATATATTCAGAGGAAATTTTAGTAGTTTTATAGAGTGTTTTAATAAATATTCAGAAAATTCTAGATTTTTCTCTCTAAATTTTTTCTTTTTTATTGCTTTTTTTCTAAAAATTTTATAATATAGTATTATGCTGTTTTTATTCAAGGTTATGATTTATAAATAAATTTGATTAGAAATAAAACAATATTAATTGAAAATGCAAAAAGAAATAAAGTTTAAGTTTGTATTTATTATTGAAGTAAGTTATTTTTTGGAAGGAGATAGGTAAATGGAAAAACTATTAGAGATTAAAAATCTAGAGACAGCATTTAGAATCAAAGACGATTACTTTAACGCTGTTGATAAAGTTAGTTTAGACCTATATAAAAACGAAGTATTAGCCATCGTTGGAGAGAGTGGTTGTGGTAAGTCGACATTAGCGACTACTATTATGCGTCTTCATAATGAAAATCTTACTAAGTCAACTGGAGAAATTATTTTTAATGGAAAAAATATTCTAGACTTAACAGAAGATGAGATGAATAAAATTAGAACAAAAGATATTGGAATGATTTTCCAAGATCCACTTTCTTCGTTAAACCCATTACATAGAATTGGAAAACAAATTGAAGAAGCCTTAATTTATCACACAGAATTAAGTGCTGAAGAAAGACAAAAACGTGTTATTGAATTATTAACTCAGGTTGGTATTCCAAACCCTGAACGTTGTGCAAAACAATATCCACACGAATTATCAGGTGGTATGCGTCAACGTGTTATGATAGCTATGGCGATGAGCTGTAAACCAAGTGTTCTTATTGCAGACGAACCAACGACAGCTCTAGACGTTACAATTCAAGCTCAAATCTTAGACCTTATTAAAGGACTTCAAGCAGAGATGCATGCAGGAATTATCCTAATTACTCATGACCTTGGAGTAGTTGCTGAGATGGCTGATAGAGTAGCCGTGCTATATGCTGGAGAAGTGGTAGAAATTGGAACTGCAGAACAAATCTTCAAAAATCCAAAACACCCTTACACTCGTAGTTTATTACGTAGTATTCCTCAAATTGATGATGAAGAAGCAGGTGATGAACTTTATGTTATTCAAGGAATGGTGCCTTCTCTAAAAACATTAGATAGACAAGGATGTCGTTTTGCAAACCGTATTCCTTGGGTGAAACATGAAGAACATGAACACAACCCGACTCTACACGAGGTAGAAGAAGGTCATCATGTTCGTTGTACATGTTATAAAAACTTTGAATTTGAGGGGGAGGAGAACAATGCTTAAAGTAGAAAATCTAAAAGTACATTATCCCATCCGTGGTGGATTTTTCAATACAATTAAAGATCATGTCTACGCAGTAGATGGTGTTGATATTGAAATCGAAGCTGGGAAAACTTATGGACTAATCGGAGAAAGTGGTAGTGGAAAAACTACTGTAGGTAAAGTAGTCTTAGGTTTAGAAAAAGCAACTGATGGACACATTATTTATAAAGATGAAGATGTTACTAAAAAAGCAGCTCGTCAAAAAATTAAATATAATCATGACGTTCAAATGATTTTCCAAGATGCAATGTCTAGTTTAAATCCAAAAAAACGTATTATAGACATAATTTCAGAACCTATTAACAATTTTGAAAACTTATCTGAAGAAGATACTAGAAAACGTGTATTAGAACTTCTTAACATCGTAGGTATGGGTGAAGAAGCTATGTACAAATACCCATTTGAATTTTCAGGTGGACAACGTCAACGTATCGGAGTTGCGCGTGCTATTGCATGTAATCCTCGTTTAATCGTAGCCGATGAGCCAGTATCTGCCCTTGACCTTTCAGTTCAAGCACAGGTATTAAACTTCATGAAAAAAATCCAAAAGGATTTTAATATAAGTTATTTATTTATCTCTCATGACCTTGGTGTTGTTAAACATATGTGTGATTACATTTATATCATGTATCGTGGTCGTATCGTAGAACGCGGAACACGTGAAGATATCTATAATAATCCACAACATATTTATACAAAACGTCTAATCGCAGCGATACCAAGTACTAACTTAGATAAAGCAAAAGAAGTAAAAGAAATTAGACAAGCTGTTGAAGAAGAATATCAAAAACATTATAATGATTATTTCGATAAAGATGGAAGAGTATATCCACTTAAAAAATTAACAGATACACACTATGTAGCTATGAAAGGAGGAGAAGTATAATGTGGAAAGTAGTTTTAAAACGTGTTTTAGTAATGATACCACAGCTATTCATCCTTAGTGTACTAGTGTTTGGTCTAGCTAAACTTATGCCTGGGGATCCATTTAGTGGTTTAGCAGAAAATCCAAAAATATCTCAAGAACAAATTGAGGCGATTCGTCAAGCGAGTGGGTTCTATGAACCTTGGTACCAACAATACCTAACTTGGTTGAAAAATTTCATGCATGGTGATTTCGGACTAAGTTATACTACTGGTAAATCAGTAGGAACACTTTTAGGAGAAAGAATTTTCAATACATTCAACCTGTCATTATTTACAGCGGTAATTATGTATGCAATCGCAATTCCTATGGGGATGTATGCAGGTCGTTATAACGGATCTAAATTCGATAAATTCGTTAACTTCTATAACTTCTTCTTCCTAGCGATTCCATCATTTGTATTATACTTATTCATGATTGCATTATTTGGTTTCGGTTTAGGATGGTTCCCAACAAGTGGATCTGTAGATGTTAACCTTGATCCAGGAACATTCTCATACTATATTAACAAACTGCAACACTTAGTTTTACCTGGTATCTGTTTAGCGTTATTATCAACAGTATCAACTGTTCAATATTTACGTAATGAAGTTATCGATGCAAAACAAAGTGATTATGTTAAAACAGCGCGTTCTAAAGGTGTACCAGTTAAAAAAGTTTACTCAGGACACATTTTCAGAAACTCTATCTTACCAATCGCAGCATTCTTTGGATTCTCTATTACTGGATTATTCAGTGGTGGTATCTTCGTAGAAACAATCTTTGGTTACCCTGGAATGGGACAATTATTCTACCAAAGTATTCAAGATAGAGACTACAGTGTCGTTACAACATTAATGTTATTCTCAGGATTCTTAACATTGCTTGGTAGTACATTAAGTGATATTATCATGGCAATTGTTGACCCACGTATTAAATTAGACTAGGAGGAAGTTGAACAATGACAAAAGCAAAAGAAGAAAAAGTTATAACTAAAACTCCTTCTGGGTTTTCAGTTGTGGCTCGTGAATTTAAAAAGGATAAAGGTGCTTTTGCAGCTTTAATCACATTAAGTGCAATTTTAATTTTTGTAGTACTTTTCAATATTTACATTCGTGTGAGTGGAGTATATAGTACTTACTTTGATGTAGATTTATTAAATATTTTCTTAAAACCTGGTGAAGATGGATTCTTATTAGGTACAGATGTAGGAGGTCACTCAGTTTTTGGATGGCTAATGATGGGGATGCTTAACTCAATTCTTATCGCAGTTGCGGTAACAGCTTTAACAATTGGGTTTGGTACTGCAGTAGGGTTAGTTATTGCATACTACGGTGGACGTGTTGACAACATTGTGATGCGTTTTGTAGACTTTATGGTAATTATCCCAACGCTTATGGTAATCATCGTATTCGTAAGTATTAAACGTGATTACGGACTTGTACTATTCATTCTGATTTTATCAGCATTCGCATGGATGGGATCGACTCGTTTAGTACGTAGTAAAGCATTATCAGAATCACGTCGTGATTATGTCCTTGCTTCAAAAACTATGGGAACACCTGATTGGAAAATCATGTTACAAGGAATTTTACCAAATATCAGTTCTATCATCATAGTAGAAGCTACATTATCATTAGCTGCTAATATGGGGATTGAGGTAGGTTTAACATATCTTGGATTCGGTCTTCCAGCGGGAACACCAAGTATAGGTACAATGTTATCTTATGCAAAAGATGCAGACGTTCTTATTAACAAAATGTATATTTGGTTACCAGCAGCCCTTGCAATCTTAGTTATCGTACTATGTATCAATTCTATTGGTGGAGCATTAAGACGTAGCTTAGATGCTAGACAAAGATTATAATTTAGAAAGTCATGTAGAAAGATTTCTACATGGCTTTTTTATGTTTTCTTAAAGAAATCTAGATTGGTATTTAGTTTGAAATAGATTATATAAATTGAATGGTATTCGTAATGAGTGTTATCGATAGATAATTAATATTTATATCCATTTCAGCGAAAATTAAAAAAATAATGTAAAATTTTCTGACAATTACTTGACTAGAGTAAATTTCTTTGATATAATTGCTAAATACAATATTAAAGAAAGGCTGTATACAATACAGCATGGAGGATAAGATAATGGAAAAGAAAAAAATGTTAAAGGTAGTTAGTTCAGCTATGGCTCTCACAATGTTACTTGCAGGATGTTCAAGCGCAAGTAACAATTCTAAGGGAACAAAGGCAGCTGTAGAGTTTAAGACAGCCGTGGACAATGGTGGAAATGCGCTTAGTGGTCAACAATTAAAAGTTGGTATTACTTCAGCAGATCCACTAACAGGGATGTTTAATCCTGTATTCTTCTTACAATCAACAGATAATGATGTAATGAAGTATACAATGAATGGTGCTTTCCCACTTGACGATGCAAACCGTCTAAAACAAGATGACAAAGATGCACCAGTTATGTTCCACGTTGATCGCGATAAAAAAGAAGTTACATTAACTATTCATAAAGATCTTAAATGGAGTAACGGAGAAGACGTAAAAGCGGATGATATCGTTGCGACTTATGAACTTATGGGTAATCCTAAGTACACTGAAAACGTTCGTTACAGTGATGAGTACGAAGTAATCGAAGGTATGAAGGACTATCACGAAGGGAAAGCAAAAAATATCTCTGGAGTAGTTAAAAAAGATGATAAAACTGTAGTGCTTAAGTATACAGAGATTAAACCAGCATTATTATGGGGTAATGGATTCATCGGAGAATTCTTAAACAAAGCTCAAGTAGAAGCTGCATCAAAAGACTTCACTAAATTTGTTGAAGCAGACTTAAACAAAAAACCATTATCTTACGGACCATATTACTTAGATAAAGTAGTAAACGGGGAAAGTGTATTAGCGAAAGCTAACCCTTACTTCTACAAAAAATCTGATGTGAAAATTCCGGAAATCCAATTTAAAGTTGTATCACCAGCTCAAGCAAGTGCTGTTCTTAAAAACGGTGATGTAGACTTAATGGACAGTTTAACTACAGGTATCTGGGATGGTACTAAAGACGCTAAAAATGGAACAATCTTAGGAGAATCTGACTACTATGTATCATATGTAGGATTCAAACTAGGTAAGTTCAATAAAGAAAAAGGTGAAGTTGAAGTAGATCCAAATGCTAAAGCTGCTGACAAACGTGTACGTCAAGCATTCGGTTATGCAGTAGACTGGGATCAAATCAATGAAAAAGTTTATAAAGGATTACGTTTCACACCAACAGGATCTGGATTCTATCCGCCAATCGTTAAAATGTTCTACAACAAAGACGGTGAAAAATATACTAAGAACGTAGAAAAAGCGAAAAAACTTCTTGATGAAGCAGGACTTAAAGATACAGATGGAGACGGATTAAGAGAAGATAAAAATGGTAAGAAATTATCATTCAACTTCGCTATCCGTAACACAGGTCAAGACTTCGACCAAACATTAGCGGATACATTCGTTAAATCTTGGAAAGAAGTAGGGTTAGATGTTAAATTAGTAGATGGAAAACTTATGGCACCTAAAGATTGGTCACAACGTACTCAAGCAGATGATCCAGGAATCGACATCTTCCAAGGAGCTTGGGGATTAGGAAGTGATCCTAACGTAGCTTCATTAGTTGGAAAAACTTCACCACTTAACTTACAACGTTATACAACTGAAGAATTACAAAAATCATTAGATGCAATGGGAAGTAGCGACATGTTTGATGATGCTAAACTTAAAGATGCATATCAAAAATTTGATAAACAATTCAGAGAAGAAGCTGCTTGGTTACCATTCAGCTGGCAACAATCTATGACATGGGTTAACAAACGTGTTAAATCATTCGACTTAGCGAAACTAAAAACTGGTGAACAAAAAGTTTACGGTTTAGAGTTAACTGCTGATGCACCAGCAAAAAATTAATTTAGTTTAGGATTGAGATTTGGCTAAGGTCACTTAGTTGAATTTCCCCCTAATAAACTTATATTTCATTTTATTTTCAATTAATTTTTGAGAGGGATGAAAAATTAGAATTTCAATAGAGGTTTCTAATTTAAGCCCTCTCGCCTTTGAAAATATGAATATACGAAATATTAATAAAAAAATAGATATAACTTTTAAATGAAAAATTAATTAACAAGGGTTGACTCGAAATCACGATTTTTGAGTTATTCCTATATTCTTAATAAAAATATGTAGAGCTACAAATTTACATAGATTCAAGGCGAAGTATCGCGCTTTAATGTAGCAAAGATACCTCGTCTTAAATTTTGTCTTTATTAATTATTAATAAACTAAAGTTATATTGGAGGAAAAAATGAAGAAAAATAAATTTTTAAAAGTATTCAGTTCAGCAATGGCACTATCAATTATTTTAGCAGGATGTTCAACGTCGTCAAAATCATCAAAAGACGGAAAACCATCGGTAGAATTTAAAACATCAGTTGATAACGGTGGAAGTGCGGTAAGTGATTCTATACTGAAAGTTGGTATCCTTAGTGCTGATCCATTAACAGGTATGTTTAACCCAGTATTTCACCTGCAAGCAACAGATAATGCAGTAATGGAAGACACTATGGCACACACATTTGCTTTTGATCATTCATATAAATTAAAAGAAGATGATGAAGATGCGCCTGTTAAGTTCCATTTAGATAAGGATAAAAAACAAGTAACACTTACTATCCGTAAAGATTTAAAATGGAGTAACAATCAAGATGTAGTAGCGGATGATATTATCGCAACGTACGAACTTATGGGTAACTCTAAGTATAAAGATAATATCCGTTATAAGAGTGAATTTGAAACAATAGAAGGTATGAAAGCTTACCACGAAGGTAAAGCTGAAAAAATCTCAGGTCTTACTAAAAAAGATGATAAAACAGTAGTAATTCAATATAAAGATGTAAAACCAGCTCTTCTTTGGGGAAGTGGATTCATAACAACATTCCTTAATAAAGATCAAGTAGCTGCTGCATCAAAAGATTTCAGTAAATTTGTAGAAGCGGAATTAAATACAAAACCATTATCTTATGGTCCATATTACTTAGATAAAGTAGTAAATGGAGAAAGTGTGCTTGCTAAACAAAATCCTTACTACTATAAAAAAGACGATGTAAAAGTAAAAGAAATCCAATATAAAGTAGTTGCACCAGCTCAGGCAAGCTCTATAATTAAAAATGGTGAAATTGACTACATGTCACAAGTAACTCCAAATGTATGGAGCGCGGTAAAAGACTATTCAAATGGAACATTACTAGGACAACCAGATTTCTATATTTCATATGTAGGGTTTAAACTAGGTACATGGGATAAAGAGAAAAATGAAGTGAAAGTAAATCCGAACGCAAAAGCAGCGGATAAACGAGTACGTCAAGCATTCGGTTATGCTGTAGATTGGGATCAATTAAATGAAAAAATCTACAAAGGACTACGATTCACACCTACAAATTCAGGTATTTACCCAACACGTTCAGAAGATTACTACGATAAAGATGGATTCAAATACAAAAAAGATGTAGAAAAAGCGAAAAAACTTCTTGATGAAGCAGGACTTAAAGATGTTGATGGAGACGGATTAAGAGAAGATAAAGATGGTAAGAAATTAACATTTAACTTTGCAATCCGTAACACAGGTCAAGACTACGATCAAACTCTTGCTGATGCATTTATTAAATCATGGAAAGAAGTAGGATTAGATGTAAAACTAGCTGATGGAAAATTAATGTCATCAAAAGATTGGACACAACGTGTAACAAGTGACGATCCATCTATCGACTTATTCCAAGGAGCATGGAGCTTAGGTACTAACCCTAACCCAGCACGTCTATTAAGCGATAAAGCTAAAGTTAACTATCAAAGATATATGAGTGATGTTCTTAAAAAAGATTTAGAAACAATCAACTCTAAAGAAATGCTAGATGATGCAAAACGGAAAGAAGCATATAAAAAGTTCGATAAAGACTTTGCAGAAGAAGCTGCTTGGTTACCATTTAGCTGGAGTACAGATATTACTTGGATAAACAAACGTATCAAAAACTTCGATGTTAAGAAATATGCTTATGGTGAACAAAAACTGTATGCATTAGAGCTTACTTCTAATGACAGTGCAAAAGGATAATTTAAAAATTTTATATTAAGTTTTAAAGAGGATTGAGAGTGACTTAAAAATCGTGATTTCTTAAGAAACAAGATTTTGTCAAGTCACCCTCAGTCTTTTTTTGTGTAAAAATAAATATATTAATTTAACGAAACTGAAATGAAAAGAATAGTAGATTTTGATACGAGATATCCCTATTATGTGAGTAAAATAAGAAAAATATATATTTGTAAAACAATAGAATACAATTTAGTTAACTAATATTAAATTTATAGTTTTAAAATATCGAACAGAAATTTAAAAAGAGAATTTTGTTATTTTTATATTATTTTCTGAAAATTTACTTGACTTATCGTTAAAATGATGTTAAAATTATTTCATAAATAATTGAAAATAAGTTTTTATATATTATGGAGGAAATAAAATGAAAAAGAATAAGTTTCTAAAAGTATTTAGTTCAGCGATGGCTCTTTCAGTAATTTTAGCTGGATGTTCAACATCAAGTAATTCTGGAAGCAAAAACGCTCCTAAAGCAAAAGTAGAATTTAAAACAAGCTTTGATAACGGTGGTTCAGCTGTAGATGGTGCTACATTAAAATATGGTATCTTATCAGCACAACCATTAACAGGTCTTTGGAACCCTGTATTCTCAGATAAAGCTGAAGATCAATACGTAAACCAAGCTGTTATGGGTGGAACATTCCCTGTTGATGAAGAAGGACGTGTTGTACAAGATGATGCTAATGCAGCAGTTAAATTCCACTTAGATCGTGATAAGAAAGAAGTTACATTAACTATCCATGACGGTGCTAAATGGAGCAACGGTGAAGCATTCACTTCTAAAGATATCGTAGCTACATACGAACTTATGGGTAACCCTAAATTCACTACAAACACTCGTTACAATGAGGCATACGAGTTTATCGAAGGTATGAAAGAATACCACGCTGGAAAAGCGAAAAACATCTCAGGGCTTCAAGTTAAAGATGATAAAACTGTAGTAATTAAATACACTGAAGTACGTCCATCATTACTATGGGGTGAAGGTTTAGTTACTGACTTCTTAAATGCTAAACAAGTAGAAGAAGCTTCTAAAGACTTCGCTAAATTTGCTGAAGCAGACTTAAACAAAAAACCATTATCATATGGTCCTTATTACATTACTAAAGTAGTAAACGGAGAAAGTGTTCTTGCAGAACAAAACCCTTACTACTACAACAAAGACAAGATGAAACTTAAAAAAATCGAGTTCAAAACAGTAGCTCCAGCTCAAGCTAGCCAAGTAATCAAAAATGGAGAAGTTGACTATATCGATAGCGTTACTCCAAGTGTTTACGAAGGAGCAAAAGACATCAAAAACGGAACATTCTTAGGTGATACTTCTCGTTACATGTCATATGTAGGATTCAAACTAGGTAAATTCGACAAAGAAAAAGGTGAAAACGTAGTTGATCCTAACTCTAAATTAGCAGACAAAAACTTACGTCAAGCATTCCTATATGCAGTTGACCGTGACCAAATCAATGAAAAAATCTTCAAAGGATTACGTTTCACTCCAACTGGATCTGGTATGTACCCAGCAGCTGTAGGTAAATTAGTAAACGAAAATGCTACTGCAGCTAAAAAAGATGTAGAAAAAGCTAAAAAATTATTAGATGACGCAGGATACAAAGATAAAGATGGAGACGGACTACGTGAAGACAAAAACGGAAACAAACTTTCATTCAACTTCGCAATCCGTAACACAGGTGCTGAATATGACCAAGCATTAGCTGACGTATTCGTTAAATCATGGAAAGAAGTAGGATTAGATGTTAAATTAGTAGACGGAAAACTTATGTCTCCAAAAGACTTCTCTCAACGTGTACAAGCAGATGATCCATCAATCGACATCTTCCAAGCAGCTTGGCAATATGGAACAAACCCTAACCGTCAAGAGTTACTAGGTAAAAAAGCTCCATTAAACTTATATCGTTACACTACTGAAGCATTCGAAAACAGCTTCAAAGCTCAAGGATCAGCAGATATGTTTGACGATGCTAAATTAAAAGCGGCTTACAACAAATTTGATGGTGAAGTTGCTGAAGAATTACCATTCTTCCCATTAAGCTGGGATACAAGTATCACATTCTTCAACAAACGTGTTAAATCATACGATTTAGCTAAAGCTAAGAAAAACCAATTCAAACTTTATGAACTTGAGTTAACAGCTAACGAAGGTGCTAAATAATAAAAATTAAAATACGACATAGATAACTTCGGTTGTCTATGTCGTTTTTTGTGAATTAGTATTTCCTAGGAAATATTTAAAATAATTTGGAATGGATAGATAGCGTACGCGGTAGCTAACAGTTGAATTTTTTGGAAATAACGTATAAAATTATAAAAGTATAATGTATTTATTGCTATGATAGTGAATACTTTTAAAATTTTAAATTCATAAAAAATTATAGGAAAGGTGTATTAATGAGAAAATTTATTTCGGAGTTATTATTAATAATTGTTACAATTATTTGGGGTCTGGCTTTTATTTGGCAAAATATAGCAAGTAAAGTTCTAGGACCGTTAACAGTTGTAGGTATAAGATCGATAATTGCAGTAGTCTTTCTTATTGTTGTTGCATTGCTAGTGCCGAGTTTGTATAAGAGTCAAGATCCAAAAGTGTTAGCTGAGCCTATAACAAAAAATAAAAGTTGGGTGCTTGGTGGTATTTGTGGAATTGTACTATTTTTCGCGATGTATATTTCGCAAATTGGTATTGGTATGACAACTGCAGGTAAAGCTGGATTTATTACAGTTTTGTATATTTGTATAGTACCATTTATAGGTGTCTTTTTAGGAAATAAACTTAATAAATTCTTTATTATAGGATTGATTTTATCTGTAATTGGTTTTTATTTCTTATCTGTAAAAGAAGAATTTTCTTTAGAGATGGGAGATATTATCGTTTTAATCAGTGCGGTTCTATTCGGGATTCATATTATTGTTATTGATTATTCGGCTGCTAGAGTTAATTCAATGTTCTTATCTATCGTTCAATTAGTCGTAGTATCTGTATTGAGCTTAGTATTAGCTGTTTTCAAGGAAACAATCGTCTTTGCGGATATAATGAGTGTTATTTGGCCGTTACTAGCGATAGGTGTACTTTCAAGTGGAGTAGGTTATACTTTACAGATTGTAGGTCAAAAAGATGTTCCGCCACATACAGCATCTCTAATATTAAGTTTAGAGTCTGTTGTAGCTGCAATAGGTGGAGTGCTTATCCTTGGTGAACACATTGGGATAAGAGAAGGAATCGGTATGCTTATCGTTTTCGTGGGAATTATCGTTTCACAATTACCGGATAAGAAGAAAGATAAATAGTTTATAATGAAGAGCAATAGGGAGTGACTCGAAAATTGTGATTTTATCGAGTCCCCTTTTTTATGAGGTTAATGATGAAAAAAATATTAAAAATAGTTATTAGTTTAGTGTTAGTAGCAGCTTTAGGTTTTGCGGGCTTAGTTGGCTATTTATGGGCGACAGAATACAGTCCTAATGGTGTAGAGAGCCTGCCGGTCACTAAACAAGGTAATTCAGAAATAGCAAAAGTAGGAACAGAATATAGTGCGCTTAATTGGAATATAGGTTATGCTGGGCTTGATAAAGATGAAGATTTCTTTATGGATGGTGGAAAGATGGTGTTACCTCTTGATAAAGCTCATGTAGAAGAAAATCTAAAGAATATTACAGAAATAGTTAAAAATGAGAAAGCTAATGTTAATTTTATTCAAGAAATTGATGAAGATTCAAAACGTAGTTATAATATGAATCAAGTTAGAGCATTTGATGAAACGCTTGGTTTAAATAGTATTTTAGCCTATAATTTCAAGGTTAGATATATTCCATATCCATTACCACCACTAGGAAAGGTGAAAAGTGGTATATATACTGCGACTGATTTTAAAATAGAAAATGCAAGAAGATTCCAAATGGCAATTCCATTTACTTTCCCTGAAAGACTGGCTAATTTAAAACGTGGATTTTCTGTTATTTATACAAAAGTAGAAAATAGTGATAAACACCTTTTATTAATCAATGCACATCTTGATGCTTATGACAAAGGTAATTCTGGTAAAAAAGCTCAGATGAAGCAACTGCTTGAGTTTATCGATTATGAGTATAAGAAAGGTAATTATGTATTGGTTGGGGCAGACTTTAATCAGTCGTTAAAAACTTTAACACAAGATGAGATTAACGTTGTTCCAAAAGAATTATGGCGTGCTGAGAATTTAGATAAGAGTTTATTACCAGTAGGATTTAAGTTAGTTTATGATGAAAGTAAAAATTCTGCCAGACTTAACAATAAACCTTATGTGAAAGATAGTGAAGGTACTTATGGCTTTATTATCGATGGGTATATAGCAAGTGATAATATTGAAGTACTTGGAGTAGAGACGCTAAATCAAGAGTATAGATATAGTGATCATAATCCGGTAAAATTAAGATATAAATTAAAATAGAATAAAAGAAGCGGCTCGGAGATTAGGTCAAGGAGCTGCTTTTTTGTTAAGTATTATTCGATAACCTACTGTTTTAATGTAGCTTTAGGAGCCTACAATTCTTTTGCTGTGCAAAAGGACTTTCCGGCTAAAATCAAAGCCTGTGGTCTTTGATTTTCTAAGTAAAACTATAAGTTTTACTGCAGCACTATAAACAGTAGGTGAATTTAATTATATTATATAGTTAAAAGGATCTTTGGAATTATAAAGAACAGATGAATATATAGTTATTTCTTTTTAACAAAGTAAATTCTATCGACACTTGTTCTTTTGATTGTGGTGCGAGACGTCTATAACCAATATTTTTTTAACAATGAAAAATCCCACAAACTTATGTTTGTGGGATAATTTTTTATGCTTTTTGTTCTTCGTCCTTTTTGAAGAATATTCTATTTAATCTATCAACAATTGCTGATAAAGCTCCATCTCCAGAGATGTTACATGCAGTTCCGAAGCTATCTTGAGTAATGTATAATGCGATCATTAGAGATAACATGATTTCGTTGAATCCAAGAACTGATTGTAATAATCCAAGAGCCGCCATAACTCCACCACCTGGGACCCCAGGAGCAGCTACCATTGTTACACCTAGTAATAGGATGAATTTAATCATTACTGCAGCTGATGGGAATGTAGCACCGTGTTGTAACCAGAATACTGCAGACGCACATGTAGTTAATGTAATTGTACTTCCTGATAAGTGGATAGTAGCGAATAATGGAATTGTGAAGTTTGCAATGTTTTTATCAACACCCATTTTTTTAGTACTTCTTAGTGTTACTGGGATAGTAGCAGCTGAAGATTGAGTACCAATCGCTGTCATGTATGCAGGTAAGATGTTAACAAGCATCTTGAATGGGTTTCTAGCGTTAAGTGTTCCAGCAACAAAGTATTGGATAATAATGATTACTACGTGCATAATAATAATTAATACGAATACCATTGCGAAGATTTTTAAGATTTTGAATACTTCACCAGAAGCTGTGATGTTCATGAATACACCTAGGATGTAGAATGGAAGAAGTGGAATAATTACTGAAGCAAGTAATTTTTCAATAATTTCTCCGAAGTCTGCGAATCCTTGTTTAAGTCCTTCTGATTGAGTTGCTGAAATTCCGATTCCTAAGATGAATGAGATAATAAGAGCAGTAGTAACATCAAAAATTGGAGTCATTTTAAACTCGATGAAAGGTTTTAATAATAAATCCTCTGGGTTTTTGAATGATTGTAATGTAGCGTTAGCTAAGATGTTTGGTAATACTGCTTCAGCTGTTAAGAATGCAAATGTTCCTGCAATAATTGTAGAAATATATGCAACTCCTGTTGAAAGTCCAAGTAATTTACCAGCGTTGTTTGAAACTTGGCTAATACCTGGTACGATAAATCCAACGATAATAAGTGGGATTGTGAATCCTAAGAATGAGCTGAAAATTGATGAGAAAGTAACGAAAACTCTAATAATAGACGTCGATAGAGTACTTCCTAAAACTATCCCTAATGTTACAGCGATAATAAGTTTTACTATTAATGGAATTCTTTTATATAAACTCATTGTTCGATCTCCTTTTTTTATTTTATTGTATTTTTTAAAAAGACATGTGTACATTATACAAGAAAACTGTTGCTTTGTAAAGGTATTGAGTTATATTTTTTCAATTATTTGAAAATTTTATATATTTATATAGAAGAAGTTCTAATAAAATAAATAAAAAAAGCTTAAAACCTCAAATGATTATTGAGATTTTAAGCTTTATGCAGTTATTAGATTAATTTGAATACATCATTTAAGTTTTCAGCCATTGTTGGGTGAGTGAAGATTTGATCTCTGATGTAAGTGTAAGGAATTTTGTTATCAATTGCCATTTTAATTAGGTTGATAATTTCTTCTGAGTTTTTACCGAATAGAGTAGCTCCAAGAATTAAGTTAGTGTCTTTGTCTACAGTTACACGGAATAATCCACGTGGGTCTTGGTTAACAGCTCCTCTAGGCATGTTAGCAACAGGTAATGATGCTACTGCAACGTTAGGGTAAGCTGCCTCAGCTTCTTCTTTGTGTAATCCAACGTGAGATAATGCTGGAGAGATGAATGTTGAGTAAGGTACGTTTTTACGGTCAGCAGTTGTGTATTCTTTGTTACCGTGTAAGTATCCGTTAACTACTCTGAAGTCGTCTAATGATACGTAAGTGAATTGCAATCCACCGTTAACATCACCGACTGCGAATACATTTTCTACAGATGTTTGACAGAATTCGTCTACTACGATTGTTCCGTTTGGACGTAATTCGATGTCAGTGTTTTCTAATCCTAATCCTTCAGTGTTAGCACGGCGTCCAGTTGCGTGTAATACTGCTTCGAATTCTAGTGGACCATATTTTTCTGTATCAACTACAACAAGTTCTCCGTTGTTGCGGATTTCTTTTGTTGCAGTTCCTAATTTGAACTCGATTCCTGCTTCTTCTAAGTATCCTTGAGCAAGTTCAGCGATATCTTTGTCTTCTCTTCCTAAGATTCCAGGAGCGAAGTCGATTACTGTAACTTTAACTCCAAGACGAGCGTAAAGGTTAGCGAATTCTAATCCGATGTTACCTCCACCAATAATTCCTAGAGTTTTAGGAGCTTTTTCTAATTTTTGGAATTCAGTGCTGTCGTAAACATTTTTAGATGTTGTTAATCCTGGAATTGGTAATACATTGTTTTTAGCTCCAGTGTTAATTACTACGATTTCACCTTCAAGTTGTTTAGTTTCTCCGTTAGCAGAAATTTCTACTACTTTGTTAGAAACGAATTTAGCGTGAGCTGTATAAACATCAATGTTTGGACTATTGTCTAACATAGCGAAGTTTTTAGCGTTAAGTTTAGATACAACTGCGTCTCTTGTAGCTTTAGCTTCTGCGAAGTCTTTTTTGTTATCTGCAGCTACAATTAAAGTTTTAGTTGGAATACATCCGATGTTAATACAAGTACCACCGTACATTGCACTGCTTTCTTCAACTACTGCTACTTTTTTTCCTTCTTTAGCGAATGTTGCTGCTAAAGTTTTTCCGGCTTTACCGAATCCTACTACTAATAA
This sequence comes from Gemella taiwanensis, assembly GCF_054054385.1. Classification (NCBI taxonomy): domain Bacteria; kingdom Bacillati; phylum Bacillota; class Bacilli; order Caryophanales; family Gemellaceae; genus Gemella; species Gemella taiwanensis. The sequence continues at coordinate 5,813 of NZ_JBSMTL010000012.1, read as the reverse complement.
ATCATATTTAACCATAATTTAATTCCTCTTTTGTTTTAAATTTATATTGTTTATATTTTATATTTTTTAAATAAATATAAGATGAAAACTCTTTAGTTCATATTTTACTCCTACTTTTTCAAAATTTCAAGCACTTTGCCTACAAAAGTAGACGATTTTTTTAAAAAAATTTTAGGATGGAATATATTACGGTTAAAATCGTTATAATACCAACGTTTTCAAGAAAATAATTTTTGATATTGTTTTGATATTGCTTCTCATTATGGTATAATATCCTTTGTACAAATATGAAATTTTATGGAGGAAACAAATGACATTACCTAATTGTCCAGAATGTAAAAGTGAATATACTTATGAAGATGGAAACATGCTAGTATGTCCTATGTGTGCTCACGAGTGGTCACCAGAAGATACTAGTGGAGCAGAAGAGGAAAAAGTTTACCGCGATGCTAATGGAAATGTACTTCAAGATGGAGATACAGTTTCTGTAATTAAAGATTTAAAAGTTAAAGGTAGTTCTTCTACATTAAAACAAGGAACTCGCGTTAAAAATATCAGATTAGTTGACGGAGACCACAATATCGATTGTAAAATTGATGGTTTCGGAGCTATGAAACTAAAATCTGAATTCGTTAAAAAAATATAATACAAAAAGAGCTGACTCAATAGTATGATTTTGATGAAATCATTAAGAGTATAGCTCTTTTAATTTTTATATATATTTTTCATTTGTTCTTTATAGTGGTGGGAATAAAATGCTGTTGAATTTTATCGAGGAAAGGGAGTGATTCAAAAATCGTGATTTCGGAGAAATCGATTTTATCGAATCACCCCCGCACAGGTTATTAGATATCTAAAAAGCTTTTATAAAGCGAATTTAGATATCAATAAACCATTGCGTCTATGAGTTTTTATATAAACTATTTTTAAGAAATTTAAGACTTTTAGGTAAACCTTTTTAGTCGAAAAACAATCTTTTCTTTGAAAAGTTGGTTGAAGACGTCTCGCACCACAATCAAAAGAACAAATGTTTAAAAAATATACAGTGAGTAGATTAGAATAAATAAACAGTCTGTAAACCATAGTGATTTACAGACTTGTTTTTTATCTTCTTATTAATTTCAATATTTTTCTTCTTAATGGTAATCCGTAGTTGTACATTAAATTGAATACATGAGAGACTACTAAATCGAACTCTCCGTAGTATTCTACGATATTTGGAGCGAATTTTGATTTAAATCCAAGTAGACTATCGTTTAGATCTCCTTCGATTCCACCCATAGACACTTCTTTAACACCCATTTCTTGAGCTTTTTTCATCGTATCAGAAAATACCTTATATTGTGCAGGAAGTTTCGCGAAGGCTTCATTCATACCAGCGTAAATAATTTCTGCATGGTTACCATAAGCGATAGTAATCGCAGCGCTTATTACCTGATCCTTGCTCTTATCTTCGATCTCTAAGCTATCAAATAGAACGATTAGCTTTTCAATTCCAGCTACTTGTTCAAGAAGAGTACGTTTTTTCTTCGGAGATTTTTCTCCAAGAGCTTCAATTTCATTCTCAAGAGCTTCTTTTCTAGAATGGCATTCTTTTACAGCTTTTTCTACGTTTATATATGAAATGTATAATAAAGCATTGTCTCCAAAAGTATCTAGTAAGTTTTCAAAATACTCACGTCCACGAAGAGAGATGTTTTTTCTTTTTTCAGTACAAGCTAGGGCAAAAAGGAAGTCATCAAGATTTTCTTTACCACAATGTCTAACTTCAACGAATTTCTTCTCTGCATCACGAATTAAGCGACGTGTATCTTTCGGGAAAAGATCAGGAACTTCTTGTTCAAGTTTTGTAACTGTGTTAAAACGTGGTTGAATAGTACTGCTCATATCAAGGCTGAAACCTTTGTGCTTATAACCATTATCCTTGAATACTTTAATAAGAGTGTTGTTCTCTCTATTTACCTCAACATCCTTAAACACTGCAAGTTTTTCATCTTTTATCGCAGTTGGAATGTCTAGTTTAACCATTTTAGCACCTTTTTCTTTGGCGAATTTTTTAAGGTTAGTTAAAAAGAAGTTTAGTAGATTGGCATCAGTATAATCAAGAATTGGACCACGAGGAGCGTACCACAATCCTTGGCGAGTTAGTATTTGAACAGCAGCTATAATATTGTCATTGTCGTCTGCGACAGCTACTCTTACAGCCCCCCAAGTGTTTTTAATGTGAGACCACTCGATAGCTTGCATCATATTACCATGTTTGTGATTTTTTATAAATTCAGTATATTTTTCATCGTTAATATTTGTTAAAAATTTCATTATTCAATAATCCTTTAACTAAAGTACACTTAATAATAACAAATTATAGTAAAAAAATCAATTTTCAGAGGAGATGAGCGATAAATAAGTTAATTACACTTTAATTTTTTTCTGGAACTTACTTTGGGAATTTATCAATAACTTAATTAAAATGTTTACAACTGCATACAAAACTTATATAATTAATGTATAAAATAATTTAAAGGAAGTAATTGCGATGAACATGAATACATTGTACATCATGCTTGGATTTATATTTGTCTATGCGATGATTGCTAACGTGAGAGATAAAATAAAAAAACGTGATGAAAAGAGTAAAGAAGCATTTGAAAGACTTCAAAGTGCGTCTTATAAAAAAGAATTAGAAAAGGTTATAAACTTAAGCCAAGACGATGCATTTAATATTGCAGCATTAAGAAAAGCATACTTTTTAAATGGAAAAGATGCAAAAAAACTAATAGAAATTGTAAAAAAGAGTAAAGGAATTTAATTATGAAGATAGCATTAATTATTATTTTAGCAATAGCGATTTTTATGTTTTTTTCAACTAGGAACAGTAAGTCAAAAGAAGAATGGGCAGAAAAACAAAAAGTTAGTAAAGAAAAATTTAATGAACTTGTGAAAGATAGCAATAGAGAGGAAGTACTTTCAGTAGTCGATGCTTCTAAAGGAGATATTCATAATGTTAAGATGATAAGAGATAGATATACAGATCTAGTACTGTATGATGCAAAAGCATTATGGGAAGCTGTAAAAGAAGATGCTTTAAACAGACGCACATTACAAGTTAAAGAGCTAATTGCTAGTGATTATACTGATATAAAAGAAGTTGTTAATCCAGATGTTGGTGATATTGCAAATATTAAAATTATTAGAGAGCACTATGGTTTAGATTTAGTGCAAGCAAAAGAACTATGGGATAGCATCAGAGATGAGGTTAAACAATAATATTTCAAGATATGAATAAAAGTTAACCCCAAGAGTTAGAATACACTAACTTTTGGGGTATTTTATATTCTTTATTTTCCTTCGATTGTAATCATCCATACTTCACTACGAGCTGTAGTTTTGAAAGGTGGTCCCCAGAAACCATAACCTGCAGAAGTGAAGAAATGTTTACCATTAATCTTTGCGTAGCCATGATCTAGGGTATAAACTACATCTGTGATGAAGTTTAACGGCCATAGTTGTCCGCGGTGAGTATGTCCAGAAAGTTGAACATCTATAGGTAAGGTAGCGTGATAATCAACAGCATCAGGTTGATGATCGATAAGAACGATAGTCTTGTTTAAATCAACGCTCTTAAGCAGGTCATCTGTATCTAGTCTATCACGACTGACACTCTTATCTTTACGCCCTACTAATGTAATATCGTTATTAAGTGTAATACTTTCATCAAACAGTGGGATTATCCCTGTCTTTTTAACCTCGTTTACTATTTCTAGTGCGTCACGGTCGTGATTTCCCATTGTAGTGTAAACGCCTAGAGGAGCTTTTAGCTTGCTTAGGCTTTCTTGCATATTACGTTTCTTGTACATAACCATATCATCATCCATAAGGTCTCCTGCGATAACTACAGTATCTGGCTTCTCTTCGTCAACAATCTTATTCAGTTTTTCAAGTTGAGGATTTGAGAAAAATGTCCCAAGATGAAGATCGGATACCATGGCAATTTTAATAGGTTTTTCAATGTGTTTATCTACCTTAATAGTCTTATTAATCACAGTAGGTGAGTATGCCCAAAATAATCCTAGAGCAGTCATACCTAATAAATATAGAGTAGTTATACTTAAACTAATTCCTTGATTAAGGTTTAATTTGAAGATTTTCAGTAATAACTTAGCGATTAATAAGATAACACCTATGACTGTGCCATTCAAGAAGTAGAAGTACCAGATGTTCCCATAATTTACCCACGGTGCACCTAATCTTAGCATATAAGCTATAATAGAAAAGTTAGCAATGATAAATAGTGTGATAGCAATAGCTAATTTAACCTTAGCTGGAACGAAAGGTGAGATCATCCATTTTAAACCTAGACACATCAGAAATACTAGTATTTCATATACTGCGAATACCCCAATGAAGCCGGCTATAAGTTTCCAATTATTCAACATCAATTCTCCTTTAATCTATTTAATAACAAATGTAAGGGAGTGACTCAAAAATCATGATTTCGGAGAAACAAGATTTTGTTGAGTCACCCCTGCACAGTTTATTAGATGTCTAAAAAACTTTTACAAAGCGAATTTAGATATCAATAAACCACTGTGTCTATGAATTATCATATACACTTTTTTAAAATTTAGGACTTTTGAGTTAGCCCTAACAGAGTGCTTTTCATTATACATTATCTAGCTTAAATTGTCATTAAATTAGGTTGGGAAGGAGATGAGATAAACTAAAAAAACAAAAAGCCATCATACGACAGCTTTTTGTTTATCTATGTAATTATTTACCTAATTTTTCTAAGTGTTTAGCTAGGCGTTCGTTAACGAAATCCCAGTTTACAACACGGAAGAATTCTTTAATGTAGTCTGGACGACGGTTTTGGTAGTTTAGGTAGTATGCGTGTTCCCAAACGTCTAATCCAAGGATTGGAGTAAGACCTGTTAAGTATGGAGAGTCTTGGTTAGCTGTAGAAGTAACTACTAATTTACCTTCTTTATCTAAAGCTAGCCATGCCCAACCACTACCAAATCTTGTAGCAGCTGCAGCTGAGAAGCTCTTAACGAACTCTTCGTATCCACCAAGTTCAGCTTCAACTTTTTCTTTTACTAATCCAGCGAATTCAGAAGAATCTGCTTTAGTTAGAGATTTCCAGAATAGGCTGTGGTTGTGATGTCCACCACCGTTGTTGATAACAGCTTGACGGATGTCAGAAGGTACGTTATCAATGTTTTTTAGTAAACCGCAGATGCAGTTAGCTTCGAATTCTGGGTGTTTTTCTAAAGCTGCGTTTAAGTTGTTAACGTAAGCAACGTGGTGTTTGTCGTGGTGAATTTCCATAGTTTTAGCGTCGATAACTGGTTCTAAGAAATCGAATCCATAAGGTAATTCAGGTAATTTAAATGTCATAGTAATAATCCTCCTAGGGTTTTTATAAATATATAATAATTATAAGAAAAATATTAAAAATAAACAACAAAAATGCTTACAAAAAATTTTTTTTCCGATAAAAAACTATTTTAATCGTTGTAATAACAACTAATTAAAACTAAATAAAAGTTAATAAAGTTTGAAATGGAAATAAGGTTGACCCAAAAGTCCAAAAATTTAACAAGGTTCATATGAGAACTCATGGACGCAGTGGTTTATTGATATCTAAATTCGCTTTAAAAAAGCTTTTTAGATATCTAATAAACTGTGCGGGGGTGACTCGACAAAATCGATTTTGATATGTACCCCTTTTACTGGACAAACCAGTGAAAGGGGTATTTTTATGCGTTATAGTTTTGAATTTAAAGTAAAATGTGTTGAGATGTATGAAAGAG